>CADANR010000007.1 GCA_902789265.1 uncultured Lachnospiraceae bacterium
TGTTTACATAATCAACAAGCACATTGTGCATTACTGATTCTTGTTGCAGATTCTGGTCTCGTATTTACCGGTCTCGATATCGATGAAACGAACAAACAGGGAAACCTTATTGTCTTCGTTTAAGTTTTCCCAAACAAGCTTCGTAAATTCATCGATATTTCCTTTAATATCTACCCATTCAGGCTCGCCTTCGAAGGAAGGAAGGGGATTTCCGTCACCCATATAGGTATGAACGAAACGTCCCTCGCCTGCGAACGGTTTCTCATAAGCAAAGGTAAAGCGGTTGCATGCGGAATCTCTTCCCGCATCGGATTTCAGAATTGACATTGCATAGCTGTAATTACCGTTCTCCACATGCATAATACCGGAGATTCTCGGAGTCAGATTCGGTGCATCCGGCTCAAACTCACGGCTTCTTAAACTCTGTTCAAAGGTAAGCTGCTTGTCCATTCCTTCGTAAATTGTATCGGTCTGATCACCGTTTGTTACGATGGTCTTGTTTCCGAGCACTCTGACAGGTGCATAAATAATCAAAGACGGATCTTCCATCTTGGAAGGATCAAATGCCTGGGTACGGATTCCTTCCCCGTCTTCCACGAAAACACGGTTTCTTGAATTCGTGCTTCTTCCCATAATAAAATATGCGCATACCGCAGATTTGCCGTCCTCGGATTTACCGATTACGATACCTCTGCCGGGATACGCATTTGCGCTGAGTAATGATGCAAGCGACATTTTTTCCATATGCTCTTCTCCTTTGCTGACTTTTTCACAAGATATAAGTGGGAATGCCCTGTTTTACATACGTTTTACATGAAATTTCCACATATGTTAGAATAGCATTTTCAAGCGGAAAAATCAACGAAAACGGGCGTTCTTTCACAAAGAATACAAGAGTTTTTTATAAAGTAATTCTGGCAATCCTTCCCCATCCGGGATTTACCTTTTCATTGTTTAAAAGCCAGAGTACGGGAATCCCCATAGCTACACTTTCCGGAGGAAACGGAGCATATCCGTCCGTCAGAATAATAATGCTTGCCGGGAGATTTTCCTGCATATTCTTTCGGACATACTCGAAAACAGCATTAAAATCCGTTCCGCCGCCGCCTTCCGGACGGATGATACGAAGCTCTGCTTCATCAGAAAAAGGCTTCGGCGGAATTACCAAGGCATCAAAGAAGCCGAGCCACCCGGACAGTTTTCCGTCAAACTGGTCAATTGCACCTTTTATCTCGGAATAAGCTGCTGTAATCATCTCATCCGACATGGAACCGGAGGTATCAATCATAAAAAGTATATTTTCAAGCCGATCTTCTCTTTCATTGAAATCGGGCAGGAAGAAATCTCCGCCGTCAAATCTTCTGTCCGGCGGTGTAAAAGAATAGTCCATAATCTCTTCCTGGACGAATTCAGTTAAAATCTTTCTCCAGTCAATTTGCGGATTCCTAAGTTCTTTTAAGAAACGCTCGGCAAATGCCGGAAGCAGACCCCTGGAATGGTCGGGATCCCTGATTTCCATCGCCGCACAGGCTTCTTTCAGCCTTTGCACCCAGACATCCTGAAGTTTTCCGTTCTCCTCAGCACTTTCCCACATGGAGTGATCGTCCTTAAAACCGCTCGCCGGCATCACCTTCCCAAGCATTTCATAAACCTGCTCCGCGGTAAAAAGATACCCTTCCTGTCCGTCCGGAGTCAAATGCATGGCCGGTTCTCCGTTCACGGAAATCTTTCTTTCGTCCCCGCCGAAGGAATTCATAATTTCCGAATTCACAACAATATCCGCAGCGATATTGAACCGCTCCATATCCCTTTCTCCCTTACGTGCAAGGTGTTGCAACACCACATGCATGATTTCGTGCATGATTACGAAATCCAGCTCCGCATCGGAAATCGAATCAAGGAACTCCGGTCCGAAATAAATTCTTTCCCCATCGGTTGCAGCCGTATCAAGGGTTTCATCCAAAGAAAAGGTGACATGCATAAGCAGTAGCCCGTAGAACCCGTTGATACAAAGTAGCCTCATCCTGGATTGAAGAAGCCGTTTCATAAATTCTTTTATTTTATCATCCGAATGTACCATTTAAGAAGCTTCCTTTCTCTTCCAGCCATTTCCGGAATTCCGGAATCTGCATCAGTTTCTTTTTATAATCATCTTCCAGGTACATATAATCCTTCATCAGGACGGTCGCAAAATCAGGCGGCATCTGATTTGCATAGCGGATGGAATTGGTCATTTTATTTAAATCTCCCTTACACCCTCTCGCATATGCCGTCATGGACGAAGTAAGCGCATAAAGTGCATCCGTTCCGGTCGGCAGCTTTGGATTGGAACCTGCAAAAATATCTTCCACTTTCGGAAGCTCCCGATACACATTTGCCCATGTCCTGAACTCAACCGCCACACCGGTACCGACAATTCCCGAAATCATGGAATACATTTCATCCACATCATCCGATACCGCATTCAACAGGTTGCTGACCATCTCCCAGGAACGCGGTGTGGGGAATGCCAGATCCTCTGCGGACGCATCAAACCCCATAAGGTAATTGCTACGGAATGAAAGAAAGCCGATCACCTTTTCGTTGATGCCGGACTGAATTGCCCAACGTTTCCAGGAGTCGAAATTTCCTTCCACCTCCATATGCAGGAAACGGTTTGCCAGTGCCTTCGGCATTTTATACGCTACGGATTTATCCGTCGTTCTGTTACCGGCAGCAATTACGATGCAGTTATCCGGCAATCTGTGCTCTCCGACCGTCCGGTCAAGCGCAATCTGGTAAGCCGCAGCCTGCACGGACTGCGGTGCCGCTGAAATTTCGTCTAAGAAAAGAATATTGATTACTTCTTCCGACGGATCCATTTGAAAAATCTCCGGTCTTAGCCATACTGCCAGCGTCTTATCCGCATTTGCCGTCGGGATACCGCGAAGATCAATCGGATTAAAAAGCAAAAGACGCACGTCGGTAATCGAAACGCGCTTTTTCGTCTCTTTCTCAATACGGTTTCCGATCTGTCTTACCGCCTGGGATTTGCCGACACCGGGAGGTCCCCATAGCATCACGGAAGGCACTGTTTTCACAGGTAGACCCGATTTTAAAACGGCAATATATGCCGAAGATATTTCTTTTACCATCTCTCCGATCGACAAAACCGGAACATTCTTATTCATGATATCATTCATTCTCTGTTTACCCCCAGTCTTTCATCCAGTTCATTTACTTTCAGTCTGTAGTACTCAATCTCATCCGTATAGGATTCATTCTTCATAAGCTCCGCTTCGATTTCGCATTTCCTTGTTTCAAGCTTTAATAAGCCTTCCCGGTATTTCGTTAATCGGTCTTCGAAACCGTCCAGGAAATTATCGATACGGATTAAATTGCCGAGCTGTGTATCCGCCATTTCCAGCTGATACTGCCCGTTAAGACGAATCCATACAAAAGGCTTGATTATTTCCATACGCGCGGGAAGGACAATCTCAAAACCTTTGTAGGTTGCAAATACGCTCTCGTGTTCCTTAAAGTCATTCTCTTTAATTGCGGCATTCAGCTCTTCCCTGAAGGACCGGCGGATCTCCGTCTCCTGTTCTTTGAGCAGGGTATCCTCTGCGGCTGCATTTTTCTCTTTCCAGTCGTTATATGCATTCAAATCCTTAATGCAGTCTGCAATTCGTTCCTTCTGCTTCTCGATTTTTTCCGGAAGTTCCTTTAATTCCTTTTCCATACCGAGTCTTGCATCCAGGGTTTTCCTCTGGAGGGATAAGAATTTGGTCAGCTCATTCTGGGCTTCCACGCGCTCTTTCACAAGCGGATTTCCTACTGCAAGTGCTTTTACTTCCGCATAATTTAAGACAATATCGTCCACGTCTCTGCCGTCACGTTCCGTTACGGAACCGGAAAGGAGATTCGATATAAATCTCTGCTTCGTCTCCAGCAACTGCCAGGAATAAGCATCGAAACTGCCCTCCGTGATATAGCGGTAGATTTCGACCTCCTTATTCTCGTTTCCCTGTCGGATGATTCTGCCCTCTCTCTGCGTCATGTCAGCAGGACGCCAGGGCACATCCAGATGATGCAGTGCAACGAGCTTATTCTGGATATTGACACCGATGCCCAGTTTAAAGGTGGAACCGATGATAATGCGCACTTCTCCCGACTGGATACGGGCAAAGAGTTTCAGTCTCTCCTTCTCCGTTTTTGCATCGTGAATATAGGCAATCTGTTCCGAAGGAATGCCGAAGAATTCCAGTCTTTTCCGTAATTCGTCATAGATATTAAAATCCTGCTTCGGCGTGGAACTGTCGCAGAAAATAAGCTGGGTGCTCTTCTTATCGGACGTCCTTAAATAGATCAAAGCCACATTCTCTGCGCACCTTGCCACTTTGGAGGAATATGAAAAACCTGCTTTTTCATCCACGAGTCTGATGTCCAAAGCCGCCTTCCTGCCGTCCGTCGTGATTTTCAGCATATTGTCTTCTTCCCTGGAAACCAGTCTGGCACGAACAGCATCCGCACGTGCGGAAATATCCTTTAAATACTCCGCAAGCTCCGGTGTCTTCGTAACAAGGGAATCCTTGTACCCGTCATGAACGGGTACGTCATTCTCCTCATCCATCTGATGAAAATCGGCAATCATGGAAAGTAAGGACGTCATCTCCGGAAGATTATGAAATTCCGCGAATCTGGTTGCGAGACGGTAGCTGCTGGTATCCACGTCAATTTCAAATTCCGTGCGTTTTTCCGCAAACATGCCGATCCAGCTGTCAAAGTTCTGTAAATCGAGCATTGCCAGTTCCCCGCTTTGCAGATACATCTGCATGATAAATGCATCCGTAATGGAATTGGTAATCGGTGTACCCGTTGCCATAACAACGCCTTTTCCGCCGTTGTTTTTCTGAATCATGTGCACCTTATCCAGCATATCCCTGCACTTTTTGGAACCGGCGGAGCTGATGCCGAGAACGCAGTTTGCCTTCGTCTCAATCGGAACATTTTTGAAATTATGAGCCTCATCGACAAAAAGCCTGGTGATTCCCAGCTCATCAAAATAAACCCCGTCATAGGTATCCTCTGTCTCACACAAAAGATCCTCCAGATCGGAGGTCAACTGGTCCCTCTTTTTCTTAAGCTTTCCGGTAGCTTTCTTCTTCTCACGGATTGCCTGTTCGACTTTTTCCTTCTCTTCCCTGATTTCTTCGCGGAAGTACTCCTTCGAAAGCGGAATCTGCTCAAAGCAGCTGTAGGCAATAATAATGCCGTCTGCTTCTTCATCACGGATGCTCTCAAGAATTATTTTGCGTTTTTCCGGCTTAAAGCTCTTCGGGTCCACGACGATGAGTTTCGCATCGGGATACATGGTTTTAAAAATCTGAGCCCACTGTCCTACGATGTTATTGGGAACAACATACATATTCTTGGCGGAAAGCCCCATTCTCTTAAGCTCCTGTCCGGACGCAATCATGACATAGGTTTTTCCCGCACCGACATCATGCGCAAGCAGGGTATTCGGCGTAAAGAGAATCCTTGCAACCGCATTCTTCTGATACGGGTATAATTGTATCTCGGAAGACATATTCGGAAACGTAAGAAAAGACCCGTCAAATAATCTTCTTTTAACGCAGCTGAACTTGTTTTCAAAAATATTTCTCAGCCGCTCTTTTCTTGCCTTATCCTTCCATATCCAGTCCTGAAAAGCTTCGATTAATTTCTTCTGCTTTTCAATGGCTGCCAGTGTTTCGGTCTGATTGATGACGCGCTTCTTCCCGGAGGAATTCGTCTGGCACATTTCTTCGTCGGTCACAACGATGGTTTTCATATTCAGGGTTTTCTCCAGAATATGGAGTGCCTCCATACGTTCCGTTCCGTATGTACGGGTAACAAGAACGCTGTGATAATAGCGATTTTTCTCAGGAATTTCCCAGCTTCCGGTAATCGGATCATGCTTTGTTCCGAAGTATGGTTCCAGCCTTTTTTTGTACTCCGGTGTATAGGCTAAACGGAACGGATTTCCGAAGATCTCCACCATGAAATCATCGATAATATCAGCCGGAACCCACGGAGATCCCAGCGTGATATAGATATCTTCGGTTGCAACACTCGGCGGAAGGACCTTCTCAATTGCTCTTAAATTGTCCTTAAAATACCCGTTATACATTTTATTGGCATCATTTGCCGCCTGCCATTTGCGCATAAGGTTACCGGAAAGATACTCTTCCGCCGTCTCCCAGCCTTTATAATAAACTTCTCCCCACTTTTCGGGATTCTGATAAATAGAGCCCTTCAGGGTTTCGATGACGGTTTTATAGTCTTCCCCCGTAACTGCGGAAATATACTCAATATCCACTTCTCCGCGCGTACAGATACAATGAACCAGAGCATCCGGAATGCTGTCGAAATGCACTCCTCCGGAGCTTTTATCCGTTCCGAATACGTTGCCCCAGTCAAGCGGTAAATCCATGCGTAATGCTAAATTTCCATCTGTTTTCATAATTTTCTCCTTTTGACACTTTGACACTGGGGGGACGGGGTTATCGTATCATTTTTGTCCCGCGCCCCTTATATACGGTATCATCCCATGTGTACATTTACATGGACAGGTCACCACAGGGACTAAAGTTGCCATCGTAGCTGACAATTTGCCCAGAGGATCCCATTGCTGCATATTCAATATATCGTGGAAAAATGAAAAATAACAGCAACCGGTAGTTGCATGCCTTACGCAGCCTTGCAAAAGAAAAAGAGCCGCCAAAGCGACTCTTCTCGTTTCCGTTATTATACTTTTCCTACCGCCTGCGTTTTACCACGATTACAACCACAAGGGCTGCAACCAGAACTGCAAGGTAAATACCGTAAACGGCAAGTGATTTAAAATTCACAGGACCGGTATTTCCGTTATCGCCGTCACCGGAGGGATTGTTTCCGTCAAACGGATTAAAACCTCCTCCCGGATGAAATCCCTGTCCGGGATTGAAGCCGCCCCTCTTTTCAGGCTGTTTCTTGAAATCACGGTCATTTCCGCCCATACCGCCCATGTTGAATTGACCCATGGCTTTTACGTCTATTTCAGAACCGTCCACGAAGGAGGAAGAATCTTCCCGCTGTCCTTCATCGGTTGACGGAATCGTACCGTTTAACTGTCCTTCAATGCTTTCCGCACGGAGCTTTATCGTTTTATAGAGATAATCTGCTGCCACCTGATATTCATCATAATCGTAAAATGCGGTCGGGTCTGTTTCCACTAAGGAATCAATCCGGGAACGGATCCGGGTATATGTTTCATCGAATTTTCCGCCGTTTACATACTCGTCCACCAGCATCTGCAGATATTCATGATACTTTGCACGATACTCATCGTTTTCAAGCAGTGCATCAAAGAATTCCGTTCCGGAGAAAAGCGTATCGATTGCATCATTAATCATCTCCGTTGCATCCCCGCTTGAGCCCATCGACATACCGCCGAAGGATAAGTTGTAATCCCAGGGAATAATGTTTAACTTTCCTTTCGCTTCATACAGGTAGTAATTATGCGCCATGTTACCGGAAAGGCTGTCATTATTTACTGCAAAGGTATGAACTGCCATGTATTTTAAAACATTGTCCACATCCAGATACTTTTCCAAGTCATTGCCTTCGCTAATGTTCTTTAATGCTTTAACAACTCTTTTGTGATCCTTTTCTCCGGTCTTTGTAATTTCGCCTTCCCAGATGGTACTGTAACTGTCCAAATCATCATCCGTGTAATTTAAGTTGGAACCGCCGTTTCCACCCATGGAGAATCCGCCTTTTCCGCCGAACGAAAATCCGCCTTTCGGATCCTTACCGTCTGATTTTCCGTTATCCTTTCCGCTGTCTTTTCCGCTGCTCTTGCCGCTTCCTTTACTGCTGTCTTTTCCGGATTTACTGTCTCCGCCGCCCATACCCATGGACTCCGGCTTATAGATTTCTCCGTCTTCCGCTCCGTAGTTCCGAAGCATAAAACTCTGCTCTACCGCTTCAAGCGCAAGATAGACACCCTGATACTCTCCGTTTCTGGAAACCGATGCGTAATTGTATAACGATGCATCCGCACCGAGATACTGATACATATCGTAAATTACGGCTTCCTTCATATTGGTGGCATCCGCGTAATTGTTGTTCAGAATCAGCTTGTCGAGGCCGAAGCAGGTCTGACCTTCGGTAAAATGCCCGAATTCCAGTTTTAAACTGTACCTGTCGGAATCCGGATCCATTGCGATTGCGGAAAGGCTGGTATTTCCCTTCGGACGGATTGCGACATTGTAGAACTTCGTCCCGTTTATCACCACATCACAGCTGTAATAATTTTCCGACATGGCATTCTCTAACATTTCGTTCCATGTATCATCATCCATCAGAATATCAATACTGATTATTTCATCGGTATTGAAAAGCTTTGTTTCGTACTCAACCTTCACACCGGTTCCGCCGGCTTTTTCAAGGATTTTATCAGAAAAAACAACCGCCAAAAGACTCAGGATGACCGCAATCGCCATAAGCGCTATAATTATTTTTGAAACATGTTTATTTGCGACCATAACTGCCTCCTCTTAGGCCATGTACTCTCCGTTATAAGAAACCAGAGTTGCTGCACTTACACCGGTAAGTTCATTGACACGGTTTACGAAATCGGTGGAATTATTTTTAATCCGAACCTCTGTTGTCAGTTCGATTCCGGAAGCATTCACGCTCTTGGATTTTACCATGTATTTTCCGACTGACTTTCCGATTAATTCAAGTGCACTCTTCTCCGCGTTTTCATCGTTACAGTTCACAATCAGAATGTACGGGGTGTTACGGATTTTACGGTTTGCAAAAATCACAAGAATAATTCCGATAATCAAAGAACCGATTACAGCAAGCGGAATCATTCCGGCTCCGATTACAATACCGACCGCAAGCGACCAGAATAAGAATACGATTTCCATCGGCTCCTTAATGGCTGTACGGAATCTGACGATGGAAAGGGCGCCGACCATACCGAGTGAAAGAACTACGTTTGAGGTTACCGCCATAATAACCAGTGTCGTAACAAGTGAAAGGCCGATTAATGTAAGCCCGAATCCGTTGGAATACATGATTCCGCTGAAGGTCTTTTTGTAGATGAAAAATATGAACAACCCGATCACCAGTGCAAATGCCATTCCGATCAGTACATCGACTGTGGAAAATTCCGTTACATTCTCCAAAAAGCTTGATTTAAATACATCATTAAAACTCATTTTTCTTCCTCCTGAATTTATGTATGTTTTCGAGTATTTCTGTTTTCTTATATTTGTTTTTCTGCTTTATATTTATTCTTTTATATTTACGCTTTCTTTCGCGCTCTTCATTCTGTCTGTTTATCCGTATCTGCGGCATGCTCCGTACTTGGAGAAGGCTTCCTGCCTTACATCCCTCAGCTGTATGAAATCCTGAATGATTTCCGGCAGGAACGCATCATATTTTACTTCCAGAATCATATCCTTCGGAGTCTCCGTTGCCGAAATATCCCAAACCTCTTCGGTTAAAAATTCCCTGGAATAAAGGCTTGTGCGAATCTCGGAATCGAATGTGACACGCACGTTTCCGGGAGCGTAGATGTATGGTTCCCTTACATACGAAACCAGGACTCTCGGGCGCAATCTCTGATAGTACATCTTTGCGTATAATTCCCTGACAAGTTCCTCTTTATGATCCCTCATAAAATCAAGGTCTCCGTCCAGGATCATCCTGCATTCCTCTTTCGTAATCGGTGCATCATATTTCAGACAGAGGTTATTGATTTTCATCTTTTTTTCCAGTGTGATAAAGGAAAAATCGTCGTTATAATAGCGAATCCTGAACTTCTCACGTTTTGCGATTCCGTCTGTTTTTTCATGCAGTGCCTTATCGTCACTGTTGTCGAAATAAATGCTTCGAATCCGGTACCGGCCGTCTGCATTCGTATGCGGATCCGAACTCATAATGCTTCTTATTCGGCTTCTGATTGCCAGATAATCGGTATACGAAACAGGGTATTTCAATTCGTGTCTGTAGGGCTTTTTCTCTTCCAATCCGGTTTACCCTTCCTTTCTCAAAAATACATTCATAGTGATTCATTTCAGTTATACTATAAAATGCTTACCTTAATTCAACCTTAAATAATAAATCGAGTAGGGAAGAATTTATTCGCACCCTACTCGCCGCGCCGCCTGCGTCCGGCTTTAGCCGGAAAACTACATTACGCAGGCGTGAGCATAAAGAAGTAAAAAAAAGAAGGGCTGCCGCAAATGCGACAGCCCCCGAAAGGAGAATTAATTATGAAACAAAAGCATCAGGCTTTAATACACTTCTTTGGGTTATTCAATGGAGATTAATTTCTTCTCTTCCACTTTCTCTTCTTTTTCTTTCTTCGGAACATTCAGGGTAAGAATACCATCCTTGAATGCTGCCTTAATGTCTTCCTGCGTTACCTCTTCCCCTACATAGAAGCTTCTGGCGAAATTACCGTAGTAACGCTCTTTGCGGATATAGTGACCTTCTTTGTCCTTCTCATCCTTCTCGGTCTTATGCTCTGCACGAACGGTTAAATATCCGTCCTTCAGTTCTGCTTCCACATCCTCTTTCGTAAATCCCGGAAGCTCCATATCGATAATATATCCTGCTTCGGTTTCACGAATATCGGTGTGCATAATTGCTGCGCCTCCGTTCGGATGACGTGCCGGTGCAAAGAAATCATCACCGAAGAAATCATCAAATAAATTGTTGTTGTGTGTAAAAATAGTCGGTCTTAACATAGTGCATACCTTCTTTCCTTGTATATTGGGAGATATCGGTCTTAATACAAGTTGCATCGTACTTCCTTTCTGCGGCGTAGCTTTACGGCTTCCATCTCGCTTGTTTGATTTGTTATACATATTATATAACACATTTTGTTAGCACTGTCAATAGGTGAGTGCTAATTTTTTAAAAAAAGAAAAACCACCCGTTTTCCGAGTGGTTTTCCTGCCAAATATACATTTTTTCCGTTTCTGTCGTCACCTTCGGTCTTTATCGATAAATTCAAGGATTAACGTTGACGCCCCGACATAAATGAGTGTCCATGCAATCAGCATCGCCCAGCACTTGTATACGACAAGTGCATCATGCTTATAATTTTCATTCTGGTTTAATTCGGCTGACTTTAATAGAATCTCATCCCTTAAATCGTGTTCTTCGATATAGTCAAAGACAATTGCAAAAGGTTCCGTATCGCCTTCCATTTTTATATGTTTCAGCTTGTATGCACTGTTCCAAAGGCTGACCATGGGAAGGGAATTATAATCTCCCTCTGCGCAGATTGCCGTTAAGCCCCACTTGGTCGTAGTCAGATTCGTAAACGGCATTACCTTCTCCGGAAGGCTGAAAAACGCACCGGAGAAAAGAAGCTGAACGATTAACAAAAAAGGCATGATTGTCATCGCTGCGGTTGTAGTCTTTGCGATCGTGGAAACCAAAAGTGCAAGCATATCCGAACAGTAAGTAATCAGGAAAAGCGTGATGCCGAATTCTATAGTCGCATTTCTTACAACAAGTGCATCCTGCGGCAGTTTAACCTTCATAAAGTAACATACAAGGATAATAATCCCCGCCTGCAAAGCACAGAGAAACGCCTGATAGATCATGTGCGCCACGATATAGGAACTTATATGAAGTCCCGATCTGTGTTCACGTTTTACGATCGGACGTTCCCGGCAGACAGACTGAATTGAATTGAAAAATCCGTTCCATACACAAATACATGCATATGCAAATGCTGCGGTACCGGTACCTTCCATGGATACAAAGAGATTCTTACCGACGGTAAAGCTGACAAGACCTGCGATTACCGCGGACATCGGAAGTACCTTCCAGTCATTCTGGAAAATGAACATTCTGAATAATTTACCCAAATAAATTAAGGTTTGTGACACATGACCGATATGACCCTGTCTCAGATTTGAGCTTGTACCTGTATTTGTCTCACCCATTTTCATCACCCTACCTTTTCCTGCATATAATCTGCATATTTTTCGACGAACTCATCAGCTTTTCCTTCTCCGCCCTCTTCCTTCTGGTTAATGGAAAGAAGGATCTCTTCCATGGAGTCTTTTCCGAAGAATTTATAGGATTCGTCCACAGGACCGTACCATGCCAGACGTCCCGTTCTGGAAGCGTCCTTTGCAAGAACAATAACATCATCAAATAAATCAATTACACGATCCGGTGTGTGAGTGATTACGATAACGATTTTTCCTTCATCGGCAATGGCACGAAGTTTCTCAAAAAGACCTCTTGCCACCACGCCGTCAAGACCGGAATCCGGCTCATCCAGAATAAATAAAGACGGATCGGAGATATATTCCATCGCAATGGAAAGTCTCTTTCTCTGGCCGCCCGAGAGCTTATCCACCAGACTGTTTTCAATCGCACGAAGTCCGAATTCTTCCAATACGGCTTCAATACGTTCCTTCCTTTCCTTTTTCGGAACACCTGACGGAAGTCTTAAAGATGCCGCATCGGAAAGAGTCAGCTTCACGGTATCGGTTCCGCGCATTAAGTCCTGCTGCGGAACAAAACCGATATCAAACAACATCCTGGAGTACTCGGTATAAATATTTTTTCCGTTAAGGAGGACTTTGGCATTCGCTTTTTCGTACCCGGTTACCGCATTTACATATGTGGTTTTTCCGGCACCGGAACCACCGAGCAGGAGTACCATGTGACCCTTCGGAATGTTCATATGAATATCCTTAAGAAGTGTTTTCTTTTTAAAGAAAGCAGTTGCCGTACGTTCCGTAATATTCACGGAAAGACCCTCGTCTTCCGCTTTAACCTCACCGCCGAATACCTTTGCGCCTTCCTTATCATAAAGATTCAGTTCTTTTACGGGCTGGAAGCTCTTGGAAAATCCCCAGACGAGTGCAGCGACCGATTCGGCAAAAATAAATAAAAATGCCCATTTTTTACTGCGCCCGAATACCTCCGCAAGACCGGTATAAATCCTGATTGCATAAACAATTCTGCCGATTACAAAAGCAAGATACGGGATTGACAGAAATGCAACCAGGTAAGAGTAATCGCTTAAGAAAGAAAAGAGAATATCCATAAGCATTTCGACTCCGCCGAAAAATGCATAAACCAGTCCGTCATTCTCTCTCTCTGAACATCGGCTGATCTGATATTCTCTCGCAAAAGGAATAAATGCCCAGAACAATTTGATTCCGCATTTTTTGAAAATCATCATATAACCGAGTGAAATCAGTAGATCAAATACAATCGAACACATGCTAATTCGCATAAATTCATCCTCCTTATATTTCCACACCCGCAAACTGCGAATAATAAAGTTCCCTGTAAAAACCGCCCTTCTTAAGCAGTTCGTCATGCGAACCCTGCTCCACGATATGGCCGTCTCTCATAACCAAAATAATATCAGCACTGCGTATTGTTGACAAGCGGTGTGCCACAATAAATGTGGTGCGTCCTTCCATCATCTTCTCGAATGCATTCTGTATCTTTAATTCGGTTCTTGTATCAATCGATGATGTTGCTTCATCCAGAATCAGCATTGGCGGTTTGGTTAACATAACTCTGCTGATGCAGAGAAGCTGTTTCTGTCCCTGGCTTAAAGAAGAATCGTCGATTACGGTATCCAGTCCTTCCGGCAGACGTTTGATAAAGCTGTAGCTGTGCGCTTCTTTGGCGGCTTTGATAATCTCCTCGTCCGTTGAATCGGGATGTCCGAATGCAATATTTTCCCGGACGGTTGCATTTTTAATCCAGGTCTCCTGTAAAACCATGCCGAAGCTTTCCCGAAGGGACTTTCTGCTGATTTCATAAATATCCGTTCCGTCAATAAAGATACTGCCTTCATCCACATCATAGAAGCGCATCAAAAGATTGATAAACGTTGTCTTTCCGCAACCCGTGGGACCTACAATGGCGACATGGGTTCCCTCTTTTACGCGAAGGGAGAAATTCTCGATTAAAGGTTTGTCCTTTACATAGGAAAAATGCACGCCCTCGATGTCCATCGTGCCATGTACATCTTCTAATTCCTTTGATTTTTCTTCCGGTTCGGAAGGCTCCTCCAAAAGCTCAAAAACACGGTCCGCGCAGGATAATGCGTTCTGAAGCTCCGTTACGACACTTGAAATGTCGGTAAAAGGCTTCATATACTGATTTGCATATGCCAAAAGAATTGAAAGTCCGCCGACGGTTAAGTTGCCTTTCAGAATCATAAAGGCACCCAGCAGTGCAACGGAAGCATAAATGACTCCGTTCACCGCTCTCGTGGAAGGATTCGTTAAGGAACTGTAAAAGACCGCCTTGGTGGAAGCATCTTTCAGCCTGTCATTTATTTCAGAAAAACGTTCTTCCGCGCGACGTTCGTATCCGAAGGCATGCACTACTCTCGCACCGCCCACCATTTCCTCGGTTAATGCGGTCTGCTGCCCTCTGATTTCGGACTGCAGTTTAAACATTTTATATGTACCGCTTGCAATGAATTTCGATACAAAGAAACTGATCGGTGTAAGACATACCACCAAAAGCGTAATCCACGGACTTAAGCCGAGCATGAAATAAAGCGTTGCAAGAATTGTAACCACTCCGGCAAAAAGCTGTGTAAAACCGAGTAAGAGCCCGTCGGAAACCTGGTCCGTATCGGTAATTATTCTGGAAACCAGATCGCCCACACCCATGCGGTCTAAAAACGAAAGCGGAAGTTTTTGCATCTTTCTTATGGATGCTGCGCGGATCTGTTTTACGATTCCGTAAGTCATGCGGTTATTGACAATTCCCAGAACCCAGGTAAGTATTCCGGAAAAGCCTAAAAGAATCAAAATCAGAAGCAGTTTCTGATGGAGTCCGTCAAAATCCACATTTCCTTTTTCGACAACGAAATCAATTCCTTTTCCGAAAAGAATCGGAATATAAAGCTGAATTAAAACCGTTATCGTGCTTAATAAAAGACTTAAGACTAAAAGGCCTTTGTAACGGCCGATAAAGCGAAGGAGTTTTTTCATGCCGAGCCCTCCTTCGTCTGCGATGCATAAATTTCCGCATAAATCTCACAGTTTTTCAGTAATTCTTCATGCGTGCCCATGCCCACGATTTCCCCGTCATCCAAAACCAGAATCCGGTCCGCACTCTGAATACTGGAAGTACGTTGCGAAACGATGACGATTGTGATTTTTCCGTCCAGGGAATTTAAGGCTCTTCTTAAATTTAAATCCGTTGCATAATCAAGTGCCGAAGATGAATCGTCCAGAATTAAAATCTTCGGATCGGCTACCAGTGCTCTTGCAATGGTAAGACGCTGTTTCTGGCCACCGGAAAAATTCTTTCCGCCCTGTTCCACCATGTAATCAAGGGCGCCCTCCTTTTTTTCCACGATTTCCTTCGCCTGTGCAAGTTCCAGTGCGTGATAGATTTCTTCATCGGTTGCATTCTCGTTGCCGAATTTCATGTTGTCGCGAATGCTTCCCGCAAACAAAACCGCCTTTTGCGGAACAACTCCGACAATCCGGTTTAACTCCCCTCTTCCGTACTCTTTGACATCGCGACCGAATACACTGACATAACCGTTCGATGCATCGTAGAATCTTGGAATCAGATTGACCAGTGTGGATTTGCCTGAACCCGTACCGCCGATAATACCGATGGTTTCGCCGGGATTGATTTCAAAATTGATGCCTTCCACCGCATTTTCCTTGGCATCATGATAAGCGAAGCTTACATTGTGAAATGTAACCGCGGGTTGCAGTTTTTTGTTCTCTGTTTCCGGTAATTCTTTTCCCGGTTCTCCCGTATTGTTTTTATCCTTATCATCAGAAAACGATTTGCCCATGTCTTCCGGATACTCCATACCCGGTTCGGTCTGCAGCACTGCAGAAACCCTGTCTGCACAGGCAAGCGCTTTATTGATGGTAATAATCAGATTTGCAAGCTTTACCAGCTCCACAATCATCTGAGCCATCAGGTTATAAAGGGCAAGCAGATCGCCCTGCTCGATTCTTCCTTCATTCACGCTTTTGCCCGATACCATAAAGAGAATGCAGATTGCAATATTGATTAACACGTAAGTTGCAGGATTCATGATGGCGGAAATGCGTCCGACAAAGAGATTCATTTTTGTCAGGGCATCGTTTTTTACATCGAATTCGGCAACCTCCGCCTCTTCCTTACAGAAGGCACGGATGACTCTCACGCCGGTGATATTTTCTCTGGTTGTAAGTAACACGCCGTCAAGGTGCGACTGCACTTTTTTATACATCGGAATCGTAAGCGCCATGATGATATAAATGACCGCCGTCAAAACGGGAATGCTGACTGCAAAAATCAATGCCGCTTTCACATCGATTGTAAAAGCAACAATCATGGAACCGAAGACGATAAACGGGCTCCTGAGAAGGAGACGAAGGACCATATTGACGCCGTTTTGCACCTGCAGAACATCTCCGGTCACTCTGGTAATCAGCGTTTCCGTGCCGACTTCGTCCAATTTGTCAAAGGATAATTTCTGAATATGTTTAAAAAGATTCTCTCTTAAGGAGGAGGCGAATCCCACGCTTGCTTTGGCCGCAAAATACTGCGCGGTAACGGAGAATCCGAGACCGATAATGGCCAGAATAATTAAGAATATAAATCTCGAAATGATATACTGCTTATCTCCGTATTTAATCCCGTGGTTCGTAATATCCGCAATAATCACCGGAACGAGTAAATCAAGAAGCGCCTCCACTAACTTAAATGCAGGCGCTAAGATACTCTCTTTCGTATACGGTTTTAAATACTTCAGTAAATATTTCATCTTCCCTTTATTCTTGCTGTCTTAAACAGTTTTTTACTCTGCTTCTCCCAGGCCTTCCGCAATTCCCATCATCACGATTCCGACGATGACCGCAATGACGCATGCATACTGGGATGCCTTTAATTTTTCTTTTAGGAAAATGCGTGAAAGAATCACGGATACGATGCAGTAGGATGCAACCATCGGTGCAGCAAGTACCGGTTTTCTGGCCATTGCAAATACATAAAAAATCTGGCCGAATTCCTCAAAACATGCAGCCACACCTTTATTTAAAATTTCTTTCTTTGCAAAAGGATTGTACGGTTTCTTCGTACGAATCAGAATGTAAATCCAGGCTATAATTCCGGCAAGTAAGAAGGTTAATCCGTAAAGAATCAAAACATCGATTTCGCCGATTCCCAAGCCTGTTTCATCATCCAGAATAATGCCGTCCGCCGCAGTTCCTACGGTATCGAAAATACAGTAAAGAATCGGGAAAATCAGTGCCAGTGCACCGAACCGGTATTTTCGGTTTTTCTTCTTCTCCTCATCCGTTGTCGCCAGTTTGTCCGCTTCTTTTCGGGACAGGGAATTCTCGACAATCGCAAGCGCCACAACCCCGCCGACAATAATAATCGTACCGATTACGTTAAGCGGGGAAAAATCTCCGAGATCATCTTCCACCGTGCCCGTGATTGCAAAGAAAACCATCATGGCAATCATGGAAAATGCACCGGATGCATTTTGCACCGGGGAGACAATGGAAACCTCCAGATAGCGAAGTCCCGCATATCCGATTACCATGGAAATGATATATGCCAAAGATGCAGGTGAATATTTCACCGCATTAACAAGTAAACTTCCGACAGAAAATCCGGTTTCGGAAAAGGGCAAAAGAACAAGTGCCACAACGCCCATCACGAGTCCGACCCAGACTGCGATTTTTAAATGAGAGAACCTGTCGTCTTCATCCGTTCCTTTCTTGTAAAAAAGATCCGCAAACCCCCATCCTAACAAACAAATTAATGCAAATACAAACCAACTCATTTCCGCACGGTCTCCATCTTAATGGTATTTGTGTTTCCGCTTCCTCCGTGAATCTGGCCGCCGGTCAGAACCACATTATCCCCGGGTTTCAAGCCAAGCACTTCCTTCGCCTGATTTAAGTTCTGATAAAACATAACGTCGATGGAATTATATTCTTCACAAAGCACCGGCGTGATGCCCCAGCTTAAATTCAGCTGTCTCCAGACCTTTAAATCCGTTGTCGTGCCGATAATATCACAGGGGCAACGGAAACGGCTGACCATACGTGCCGTCATACCGGATACGGAGTTTACCACGATACATTTCGCATCCACATCGATTGCCATTGCGCAGGTCGCATGGGAAATGGAGTCAAGCGTATTATGAATCTTGAATTCCGTCCTGTTGAAACGTCCCCTGTAATCAATATGTTTCTCGGTATATTCCGCAATTTCCGCCATGTTGCGTACTGCATCCACGGGATGTTTGCCTGCTGCGGTTTCGCCGGAAAGCATAATCGCCGAGGATCCGTCATAAACCGCATTCGCCACATCGCTGATTTCCGCTCTGGTGGGACGGGGATTCGTAATCATACTCTCTAACATCTCCGTGGCGGTAATAACGCGTTTGCCCAAAAGACGGCATTTCTGGATTAAAAATTTCTGAATTGCGGGTACCTCGACAAAAGGAATTTCAACGCCCAGATCACCTCGGGCAACCATGATGCCGTCGGCGATTTCACAGATTTCCTCGATATTGTCAACACCTGCACGGTTTTCAATCTTTGCAATGATGTTAATCTGCTGTCCGCCGTTTTCATCTAAAAGTTTCCTTAAATCCACAACATCCTGCTTCGTGGAAACGAAGGACGCCGCAACAAAATCCACATCATTTTCGATACCGAATAAGATATCCGATCTGTCCTGCTCCGAGATGTACTCTCCCTTCATAACTTTATTCGGGAAATTCATGCTCTTTCTGTCCGACAAAACACCGCCGGACAATACGGTGCAGACTGCATTCGGACCGTTTATTTCCTTTACCTCGCAGATCACGAGTCCGTTGTTTACAAGGATTTTATCCCCGATACTTAACTCCTCGCAAAGATGCTCATAGTTCACGGAAACTTTCGTTTCATCACCTTCCACATCTTCCGTGGTAAAAGTAAATGTTGCGCCCTCTTCAAGCGTAACTTTATGGTCTTTAAAGGTTTTAATCCGGTACTCCGGTCCCTTCGTATCCAGCATAATCGCAATCGGAAGATTTAAGCTTTCACGCACTTTCTTTACAAGCGTGATTTTTGCAAGATGTTCTTCATGTGTTCCGTGGGAAAAATTAAGACGTGCCACATTCATGCCTGCTTCACACATCTTGGTGAGTGTTTCTTCGTTCTCACAGGCAGGACCGATTGTACAGATTATTTTTGTTTTTCTCATATTTTTCATCCTTTCACACCGTATTCAAAGACACAATATAATTATACATGAAATCCATATATTCGCAATTGTGGAAAAGGCGAAAAATTGCTATAATGCAAGCATATCATGTCACATTTCAACAAAGATAAAAGAAACGATTACGAATAATTCACGGAGAGCTGCAATGACAGAGAATAATTACGAATCTCTCCAGGAGATCGTAGAACATGAGAATAAGGATTATCCGCTCGGAGTCTACTATGTAGAGCCGGGGGAAATGTTCATGGAACATGTCCGCTGGCACTGGCATACGGAAATCGAGATTGACCTCGTGCGTGAAGGCTGTGCTAGATACCGCATCGGAGAAAATACCTATCTTCTCCGTGCAGGACAGGCAGTCTTTATTAACCGGAATATTATGCATTCCATTGAAGCCGAAAAAGATGTCAAATGTGTCATCATGTCTGTAATCTTCTCTCCGTCGCTTTTATTTCCGGAGCAGAATTCCAGTGTTTCCAATAACTATTTAAAGCCTGTTCTGGAAGACCCGAAATTCCGCTTTTTAACCTTTAATCCGAAGGACCGTTGGGACCGCGGTGTCATCTCCTATTTAGAGGACATCATCTATGCCAATCTCCAGAAGGAATTCGGTTATGAATTGCAGACACAGAGCCTGATCTGTCAGCTCTGGCTTTTATTCCTGTCGAAAGTGACTCTGAAGGAAAAAAGCGAACAGCCGGAACCTGTAAGCCGTTCCATGTCGGCGGATGAAATCCGTATCAAGGATGCCATCGTTTTTATTGAGCAGAATTACCCCGATCCGATTACTTTGGAAGATATCGCAAACTCCATTCACGTCAGCAAATCCGAGTGCTGTCGTTGCTTTAGCCGTGCCGTCAACATGACACCCTTTCAGTATCTGATGCACTACCGCATCCTGAAGGCTGCCGATATCATTCAGCATAATTTAAAAAATCCGGCACCGATTTCAGAGCTTGCAATCAGTGTCGGATTCAATAATACCAGTTATTTCAACAAGCGTTTCCGCGAATACTTCGGCTGCACGCCTACGCAGTACCGGAAGATGGCGAAAACGGAACATCGTGACAGTCTCGGCACATTCGGATTGTCACTGTCACATATCTGAGTTCTTAACTTTAATATCCACTCTCGTTCATCTTAAGAAGCTTCGCTGCCTGATCCGCTGCGATACAGCCATCGATGATTTCCTGGATATCCCCGTTCATAATCTTATCGAGTTTATAAAGTGTCAGGCCGATTCTGTGATCGGTTACTCTTCCCTGCGGGAAATTGTAGGTACGAATCTTCTCGCTGCGGTCTCCGGTTCCTACCTGGGAACGACGAAGCTCGGCTTCTGCATCATGTTTTTTCTGCTGCTCCAAATCATATAATTTTGCACGAAGCAGGGCAAAAGCCTTTGCCTTATTCTGAATCTGTGATTTCTCCGTCTGTGAATAGATTACAATACCGGTCGGCATATGGGTTAAACGTACCGCGGAGTCCGTTGTATTGACACACTGTCCGCCGCAGCCCGAAGCACGCATAACATCAATTCGGATATCGTTATCATCGATGACAACGTCTACCTCTTCCGCTTCCGGCATCACTGCAACGCTGGCAGTGGAGGTATGGATTCTTCCGCCTGATTCCGTCTCCGGAACACGCTGTACACGGTGAACACCGCTTTCATATTTCATTACGGAATACGCACCGTTTCCGTTAATCATGAATTCTACTTCCTTCATGCCGCCGATTCCGGTTTCATCCGCATTGATTGTCTCAATTTTCCAATGACGTTCTTCTGCAAAATGCACATACATACGATAGAGTTCCGCCGCAAAGAGTGCTGCTTCGTCTCCGCCCGCGCCGGCTCTGATTTCCACGATAACGTTTTTGTCATCGTTCGGATCCTTCGGAAGAAGTAAAATCTTAAGCTCCTGCTCTAACTCTTCCACCTTTTTCTTGGCATCGGAAAGTTCTTCCTTTAACATCTCCCTCATCTCTTCGTCGGACTCGGACTCAAGCATGGAAAGGGAATCTTCGATATCCTGCTTTGCCTTTTTGTAAGCTGTATACGCTTCCACAATCGGGGACAAATCACTTTGTTCCTTCATCAGTTTCCGGAAACGGACCGTATCATTTGCAACATCCGGGGACTGCAGTTCTAACATTAAATCTTCATAACGATGTACTAAATCTTCTAATTTATCAAACATTTTTATTACCTCTTAATTTTCTCGTTTGCGCAAGTTTACATAATTTTTATATATTATCCACTATAAGCAATGTATTTTTTGCTTATTAGATTTACATAATTTTCAAAATAAAGTTAACATAATCTCATTTTTGGTTTACATAACTAAGATAAGTTTTTTACATAAAATCATGCAGCTAGTAAAAATGTGCCCGGATGACGCGGTCAAGCCCCGCTAAATCTTTTAAAATCTCCACGTTCTTATACCCATTTTGTTCAAATAACTCTTTCACAGCAGGTCCCTGATCATAACCGATTTCCATGTAAATGATTCCGCCCCGCTTTAAATAATCCTTTGCTTCCGATGCCAGAATCTTATAGAAATCAAGACCGTCAACACCGCCGTCCAGTGCTTTTTTCGGCTCGTAATCACGAACCTCAGGCTCTAATGTTTCGATAATATCTCTCGGAATATACGGCGGATTTGAAACAATCCTGTCATACTTTCCGGTTACGTTTTCAAACATATCCGAAACGAGAAATTCGCACTGTTTTGAAAGGCCTAGGTTTTCTGCATTTTCACGGGATAATTCCACCGCATGCTCATTTAAATCAACACCCACTCCCCTTGTATCATTACTGAAATGAAGGAGCGATAAAAGGATACATCCGGTCCCGCAGCATACATCCAGGATTTCCATCCCGTCATGCAGATCCTTCATTGCATCTTCCACGAGCGTTTCGGTATCCTGTCTCGGAATCAGTGTATCGGGCCTTGTTTTGAAATTAAGTCCCATGAATTCCTGCTCCCCTAAGATATACTGCAGGGGTTCTCTCTTTTCCCGTCTTGCAAGGAATTCTTCAAAGAGCTTTTGTTCTTCCGGTGTGACCTCCCTTTCCGGATGTGCATAAAGCGTCGTCCGGTCCGTTTTGCATACAGACTCCAAAAGAAGCCTTGCATCAAGCTCGGCTTCTTGTACAAAACAATCTTTCAGGCGTTTTACACCGTTTTTATAACAATCAATATATTTCATAATTTCTATGTTTTGAATCGCCGTAATTTTTATTCAAATCTTTTTGATTTAAATCTTTTTCGAATAAATCCGGCTATTCATCCGCATCATTTGCATCTGCAGAAGCTTCTTCTGTATCTTCTGTTTCTTTCGCAACTTCTGCGTTATATTCATCTGCCAGCTTCATTTCCGCCATAATTTCACTGCTGTCCGTTTCGACCTCGCTCATTAAGGCTTCCATGGTTTCGGTATCCATCTCCTCGTCATCGTCATCGAGCCACCCTTCCTCATCACCTGAGGGTACATAGCCGAAATTTTCCTTTAAGTACTCTTTCCAGTCAAAAACCGCTTCCACAGCCTTAATTGCAACCTCAGCCATATCTTTGTCCGGCTCTCTGGTGGTCAGGGACTGGAACCACAGACCCGGTGCGGAAATCGCTCTCGTAAACCAGTTATCGTATTTACCCATTGCACGAAGTACTTCGTAGGAAATGCCCGCAATCACGGGAATCATAAGCAAACGGATGCCGAGTCTTAAGAACGGGGAATCCACGCGGATAAAGAAAAATAATACAATCGAGATCATCATGATAAACAGAATAAAGCTGGTTCCGCATCTTCTGTGACGTCTCGAGGAACGCATTACATTCTTTACGTTTAAAGGCTTGCCGTTTTCCACGCAGTTGATGCATTTATGCTCCGCTCCGTGATACATGAAGGTTCGCTTAATATCTTTGGAAAGCGAAATCACAAGAATATACAGAATGAAAATAATAATACGCACCAGTCCTTCGAGAATAATAATCAGGGACTGGTTCGCAATAAAACGTTCCAGAACAAAATGGGAAATCAGTGCAGGCAACACAAAGAACAGGCCGATTGCCAGGATCAGTGCAAACAGAATTGTAAACGCATTTACGATGCTTTCCGCCTTGTTTCCGAATAATTTCGTCAGAAAACGGTCGAATCCCGTTTCTTCCTCTTCATCGCCGACATAATATTCCGCGGAAAGAGAAAGCGTCTTCATACCGAGACGCAGAGAATCGACAAATGCAAAAATACCGCGTATAAAGGGGATTTTACGGATTCCCTGCAGATTATTCTCATCCGCACAGTCCGCAAGAATCACTTCGATTTGCTGATTCGGTTTACGAACCGCCACTGCGTAACGGTTATTGTTACGCATCATGATTCCTTCCATAACGGCCTGTCCGCCGATTCCGGAATACTTTGCTTTTTTCTTTTTCTTAGATTTTGCTTTTGTACCCATTCCGATATCCTTTATCATTAGTAGTTATAATCAATTCCCGCGTAAGCAGGAATATTCATTATGAGGGTATCATAATAAAAAAGGTTGAGGTTTCGGCCCCAACCCTTTTAAACTATTTGCTTTCTACACCGTATTTCTTATTGAACTTATCAATACGTCCTCTTGCTGCTGCAGCTTTCTGCTGACCGGTATAGAATGAATGACATTTGGAGCAAACTTCTACGTGGATGTCTTTCTTGGTTGAACCGGTTACAAATGTATTACCGCAGTTGCAGGTAACGGTTGCCTGATAGTACTCAGGATGGATTCCTTCTTTCATTTTTTTCACCTCTCTATATCTTTATACCATATTATGCTTTTTTGACAGCTTATTGATTATAACATGCCAAATCAACATGTGCAAGAAAAATTTATTAAAACCACTTCAGCTTTTTCACCATATCCGAGAATTCCCTGTTATTACGGGTTCTGGAGAACAGATCAATTGCCTTGTCCGCAGCCTCTTCCGGCTTCAATCCGTTAAATGCTTTTCTTAAAATATTGATTGCTTCGAGCTCATCCGGAGTTAATAATAAATCTTCTCTTCGGGTACCGGATTTCGGAATATCGATTGCCGGGAATACCCTCTTTTCAGAAAGTTTCCGGTCAAGCACCATTTCCATGTTACCGGTTCCCTTGAATTCCTCGTAAACCACATCATCCATTTTGGATCCGGTCTCCACAAGTGCCGTAGCCAGAATGGTAAGGCTTCCGCCCTCTCTCATGTTTCTGGCAGCACCGAAGAAACGTTTCGGCATATGTAATGCCGCCGGATCCAGACCACCGGAAAGCGTACGTCCGCTGGGCGGGATAACCTGATTATAAGCACGTGTCAGACGCGTAATGCTGTCAAGTAGAATAATGACATCCTTTTTATGCTCTACAAGTCTTTTTGCACGCTCGATTACCATTTCCGCAACTCTCTTATGATGCTCGGGAGTTTCATCGAAGGTGGAATAGATAACCTCCACATTCGGTCCCATAATGGCTTCCTTGATATCCGTAACTTCCTCGGGGCGCTCGTCAATTAACAGAATAATCATGTGCATGTCCGGATTGGAGTATTTTACACACTTTGCAACTGCCTTAAGAAGCGTGGTTTTACCGGCTTTCGGCGGGGAAACGATCATACCTCTCTGTCCTTTTCCGACAGGGGAAATCAGGTCCATGATACGCATGGAAACCGGTGCTCCCGGAATGTCCAAATGAATTTTCTCATCCGGGAAAATCGGTGTCATTTCCTCGAAATTTGCACGCTTAATTGCTTCTTCCGGCGAATATCCGTTGATTTTTTTGACAAATAGCAAAGCCGAGAATTTCTCTTTCTCCGTTTTGATTTTCGTGCTTCCCTCAATGATATCACCGGTCTTTAAACCGAATTTCCGAATCTGTCCGGGTGCCACATAAACATCATGCTCTCCGGGAAGATAATTCTCGCAACGGATAAATCCGAATCCGTCCGGCATAACTTCTAAGATTCCGCATGCGGGAATTTTACTGTCAAGTTCTGCCATATCCTCTTCATCGGATTCCTTCTTTTCTGCGGGCTTTTCGGCTGCTGCAGCCTTCTCGGGTGCAGGGGCACTCTTTTCCGGTATACTCTTTTCAGGAGCTGTTTTTTCCTGAGCACTCTTCTCGGGTACACTCTTCTTTACAACAACCACCTCAGGCTTTTTTGCTGTAGCTGCGGAAGATTCCGCTTTTGCTTCCCTGTTCTTTCTTTCCTCTTCTTCAAGAAGATTGACAAGTTCCTCTTTCTTCATGGAAGAAGCACCTTTTACACCGATTTTTTTTGCAATATCGCGTAAATCGGCTAATTTTAATGTTTCCCATTTGTTTTCCATTTTGTTCTCCTTATGAAGCTAATATGTCTGGATGGATTCTTTAAATGTAAATCAATATACTTTCAAACTTACTGTATTTTTCTAAATCATAATACTTTCTCAATTACTTTACTTCTCAGTTACTTTCTCCGGGAATCTCTACAAGAAAGGGCTTTTTGCTGCCCCCGGCACACTATTGATGCGTACCTGTATTAATGACTGTTACCAATAATAGATGGTTGAATAGCTTAACCGTTAATAGTATAACCTATCATATTTAAAAAGTAAATCAGATTTTTTTATCATAGAAGAAGCCAGGTTGTTCAGTTTTTACTGAATAACCTGGCTTCTTTCTGTAAATCGTTTGCCTTAGAACAATTTTTCGGTCAGATACGAATAAATCTCTGCACTGTTCTTCTTCCAGTTTTTGCAAACATTTGACGCAATCTCTTCATCCGGAACAACGAGTGTTAAATCCACCAGTGTATTACCTCGATCTCTTGCAATCAGATGTGCTTCAAATTCTCCGTTTGAACTACGTTTGTAGTTTGATATAACGGAGGAATCATTTCGCATATCCTGATTCTTTGCCTTTAAATAGTTTGTCAGATCTTTTCGGATTTCTTCATTTAAACTTCCCAAAAACAAAGAAAGAGTTTTCGAACCATCCGGTTCAATAACAAGCCACGTGCAGTCTCCTTCCGTATAGGAGCGGATGAAATTGCCTTCCGTAAGTTCGGCAATGGCGGTCTGTGCAGTCATATAGTCCGTATAATTCTGCTCGATAATGCATTCTGAAGTCAGTGTTTTTTTAACCGGTCCGTTTACACTGTCTAAGATATACAGAATCATTAATTTATATAAAGTAAGTGGTTCCTGCATGGTAAATCCTTTTAGACATTTGCTTTGATTGCTTCTGCAACGACTCTTGCTACGGTAGGATGGAAAGCTTCCGGAAGAATATTGTCTTCGTTTAATTCTTCATCCGGAATGCAGCCTGCAATTGCTAGGGCAGCGGCAAGTTTCATTTCTTCCGTAATCTGACGTGCGTGGCATTCTAAAGCACCCTTAAATATTCCCGGGAAAGCGATTACGTTGTTTACCTGATTCGGGAAATCGGAACGTCCGGTTCCTACGACTTTTGCGCCTGCAGCTTTTGCAACGTCAGGCATGATTTCGGGAACGGGATTTGCCATGGCAAAAAGGATGGCATCTTTATTCATGGATGCAACCATTTCCGCACTGACTAAATTCGGCGCGGAAACTCCGACGAACACATCGGCATCGACAAGAGCATCCTTTAACAAACCTTTTTCGTGATGAAGATTGGTTACTTCCATCATTTTTTTCTGCATCCAGTTAAGACCTTCCGAGGATTCGTCCAGAATGCCGATTTTATCACACATAACCACATTCTTAAATCCATAACGGAGTAACAGCTTGGTAATGGCGATTCCGGCACTGCCTGCGCCGTTTACAACCACCTTGCATTCTTCCTTCTTCTTTCCGGTAACCTTTAATGCATTAATTAAACCTGCCAAAACAACAATGGCGGTTCCGTGCTGGTCATCATGGAATACGGGAATATCGAGAATCTCTTTTAAACGTTCTTCAATTTCAAAACATCTCGGAGCGGAAATGTCTTCTAAGTTAATGCCGCCGAAACCGGGAGCCAAATATGTTACAGCCTTAATGATTTCTTCGGTATCCTGGGTATCTAAGCAGATCGGAACTGCGTTTACACCGCCGAATTCCTTGAATAAAACTGCCTTTCCTTCCATAACCGGCATGGCTGCATATGGTCCGATGTTTCCGAGTCCTAAAACGGCGCTTCCGTCAGATACGACTGCAACGGTATTGGACTTTATGGTGTAGGTGTAAGCAAGGCTTTTATCCTTTGCAATTTCCTTGCAGGGTTCTGCAACACCCGGTGTGTAGGCAAGTGCAAGATCCTCCCTGGATTTTACTTTGACCTTGGAGGTGGTTTCTAACTTGCCGTTCCATTCTTTATGTAACTGTAATGCTTTTTCTTCGTTTGTCATGGGGTACTCCTTGTTTTTGATTCATTAGAAATATCGGTATATCAACAATACCTTCGGTATTATACCATAATAATATTTTCATTGTTATACCTAAAATATTTTTTGTCCGCAAATTAATCGTAAGTTCTGAAATTCATACAAAATCAATATCAAAAAGAAAAGGGTTGCTCACACAGCGAGTAACCCTTATTTCTTTTCATTTCATTTTTTTCTTTATTATCTATTTTGTATCTCTTACTGTTTCTTTAATCTCTATTTTTATTCTTCCGTATCTTCCTTCTTGCTGCCCTTGATCATATCCATATGCTCCCGGATCTTCTTCTCATACCCGAGTTCGCCCGGCACATAGAACTTTGTTCCGGTCAGTTCATACGGCAGATACTGCTGTTCCACATAATGATTCGGAAAATCGTGGGAATACAGATATCCGCTTCCGTGTCCGAGTTTTCCTGCCGATTTATAATGTGCATCCTTTAAGTGATTCGGGATCTCCAGATTTCCGGTTCTTCCGACTTCCTGCATTGCATCGAAAATCGCATTCACCGCTGCATTGCTCTTCGGTGCACAGGCGACATATGCTGCTGCCTGTGACAGAATAATCTGTGCTTCCGGCATTCCGACTCTCTCTACCGCAAGGGAAGCGCTGACGGCTACCTGAAGTGCCTGCGGATCTGCATTCCCGACATCCTCCGCTGCACAAATCATAATTCTTCTTGCAATAAAGGTCACACTCTCTCCCGCCGATAACATCCTTGCCAGATAGTATACCGCAGCGTCCGGATCAGACCCTCTCATGCTCTTGATAAATGCGGAAATCGTATCGCGAAAACGCACCCGAACTACCATGGCCATTGTCTGTATTCCTCCGCTACTTCCAGCGTTATATGAATCAGTCCGTCTTCGTCTCTCGGTGTTGTAAGAACCGCAAGTTCCACGGCATTCAATGCATGTCTTGCATCTCCCCCTGCCATGTCTGCTAAAAAAGAAACCGCCTCGTCCGTAATCTCTGCTTTATAGATTCCCATGCCGCATTCCTTGTCTGTTACGGCACGTTTGATTAACTTCTCAATATCTTCCTGGGACAGAGGTTTCAGTTCGAAAATCACGGAACGGGAAATAAGTGCCCCGTTTACCTCGAAATATGGATTCTCGGTTGTTGCACCGATTAAAATCAAAGTCCCGTCTTCCACAAACGGAAGCAGAAAATCCTGCTGCGCCTTATTGAAACGATGGATCTCATCCACGAAAAGAATCGTCCGTCTGGCATACATTGCCATGGTTTCTTTGGCTTTCTCAACAACCTCTTCCATCTCTTTCTTTCCGGAAGTGGTTGCATTGATCTGCATGAACTCCGAGGATGTGGTATTCGCAATTACTTTTGCAAGCGTTGTTTTTCCGGTTCCCGGAGGGCCGTAAAAGATTACCGAGCGAAGCTTGTCCGCCCGAATTGCTCTCGTCAGCATCTTATCTTCGCCTAAGATATGCTCCTGCCCTACCACCTCATCCAGAGTTTTCGGACGCATTCTTGCAGCTAAGGGTGCTTCCTGCTTCTCGCTGTTCTTTTCTCTCGCATAGCTGAATAAATCCATCTAAGTCTGTTCCTTTATATAATCAAACTACATTTTTCACTTTACCACAGAAGCGTGAGAATGTATAGTTTTCCCAAATTTACATTACTCCGAATATACACTGAAATACAGCTTGACGATTGAAAACATTGCGAAGGGTGAGTTGCCACTGCATCCGAACCCTGAACAATAGTTTGCAATCGTCAAGCGTGCCTTAGAATATATTCAATTATTTACTTTTCAGCGCACAACCCGTGCCTTCAGTTCTCCGTCTTCCGCCGCAAACTCCACCGTATCCTTCATGGACACTTCACCCGCAAGAATCATGCGTCCAAGCAGTGTTTCCACCGTCTTCTGTACATAACGCTTAAGCGGTCTTGCGCCGTAAACCGGATCATATCCGTTCTCCGTGATAAACTCTTTCGCAGAATCGGAAAGCTTCACGGTAATCTCCTTGTCTTCCAGACGCTTATTGATATCCGCTACAATCAGATCCGCAATATGACCGATATTGTCGCGGGTAAGCGGCTTGAACATAATAATCTCGTCCAAACGGTTTAAAAATTCCGGCCGGAAGGATGCATGCAGCTTATCCATTACTTCTTCCTCTGCTTCCGCGGAGATATTGCCTTCTTCATCCATTCCTTCAAGAAGATCCATTGCGCCGATATTCGAAGTCATGATGAGAATCGTATTCTTAAAGTCCACGGTTCTTCCCTGGGAATCCGTGATACGACCGTCATCCAAGACCTGCAAAAGCACGTTATAGACATCCGGATGGGCTTTTTCAATTTCATCGAAAAGTACAACCGCATACGGTTTTCTGCGGACTGCCTCAGTCAGCTGACCGCCTTCGTCATAGCCTACATATCCCGGAGGTGCTCCGATCAATCTCGATACGGAGAATTTCTCCATATACTCACTCATATCGATTCGAACCATATTGGATTCATCGTCAAAAAGTGTTGCCGCAAGGGATTTTGCAAGCTCGGTTTTGCCGACACCGGTAGGTCCTAAGAATAAGAATGAACCGATCGGTTTGCTCGGATCCTTAATTCCGGCTTTCGAACGAATGATGGATTCCGTCACAAGCTTAACACCTTCATCCTGTCCGATGACACGTTTATGAAGTTCATCCTCCAAATGCAGAGTCTTATTTCTTTCACTCTCGGTAAGCTTTGCAACGGGAATTCCGGTCCATCTGGAAATAATACGGGCAATCTCTTCTTCCGATACGTTCTCATGTAAAAGTGTGCGGTCTGAGGATTTTAATGCCTCTTCTTCCTGCTCCAGTTCCTTCTTCAAAGTGGGCAGGGTTCCGTAGCTTAACTCCGCCGCCTTCTCCAGATTTCCTTCACGCTGTGCAATCTGAATCTGGCTGTTTACGGATTCAATCTGTTCCCTTAATTTGCTTAACTTTCCGACATTGGCTTTTTCGTTTTCCCACTGTGCCTTGGCCGTATCGAAACGTTCTCTTTCCTCGGCAAGTTCCTTCTGCAAAGCCTCCAGTCTTTCCGCACTTAAGGAATCTTCCTCTTTCTTTAAAGCCGCTTCCTCGATTTCCATTTGCAGAACTTTTCTGCGCATTTCATCAAGTTCGGTCGGCATACTGTCAAGTTCGGTTTTAATCAGCGCACATGCCTCATCTACAAGGTCAATGGCCTTATCCGGCAAGAATCTGTCTGAAATATAACGGTGCGATAAAACCGCTGCACTTACCAGGGCATTGTCGAGAATCTTGACACCGTGATAGACCTCGTAACGGTCCTTTAAACCACGCAGAATCGAAATCGTATCCTCCACGGTCGGCTCATCCACCATAACCGGCTGAAAACGACGCTCAAGAGCTGCATCCTTTTCAATATACTTCCGGTATTCATCCAGCGTCGTTGCACCGATACAGTGAAGTTCGCCTCTGGCAAGCATTGGCTTTAACATGTTTCCGGCATCCAAAGAACCTTCCGATGCGCCCGCACCGACAATCGTATGAAGCTCATCGATAAAGAGTAAAATCTCCCCGTTTGATTTGCGTACCTCATCCAGAACGGCTTTCAGACGTTCCTCGAATTCGCCCCTGTATTTCGCACCTGCAACCAGTGCACCCATATCGAGTGCGAATATCCTTTTATCCTTTAATCCCTGCGGTACATCACCCTGTACAATACGCTGTGCAAGACCTTCCACTACGGCCGTTTTGCCGACACCGGGCTCACCGATTAATACGGGATTATTCTTCGTTTTTCTCGAAAGAATACGGATTACGTTTCTGATTTCGGAATCACGTCCGATGACCGGATCGAGCTTCTGCTCTCTTGCCCGGTCCACGAGATTCGTTCCGTATTTTGTCAAAACATCATAGGTTCCTTCGGGATTATCGCCGGTCACTCTCTGGCTTCCTCTTACCGTGGAAAGCACCTTCAGGAAGCGCTCCTTGGTAATACCGAACTCTTTTAAAATTCCCTGCATTTCCTTGGAAGGATGCTCAATCATTGCAAGAACAAGATGCTCTACGGAAATATATTCGTCTCCCATCCGCTTCGCAATCGACTCTGCATTCTGGAATACCTTCCTTAGTCCGTCACCCACATAAGGTTCAGCTCCGGAAACCTTCGGCTTTTTCTCGATTTCGGAAAGCACACGGTTTACAAAGTATTCCTTGTTGATTTCCATTCTTTCAACCAGTTTTAAAATCAGACTGTCGTCCTCGGTCAAAAGTGCATATAACAGGTGTTCCTGAGATATTTCCTGGTTCCCGTACTCCTCTGCCAGACTCTGACAACCCTGAATCGCCTGTATTGATTTCTGTGTTAATTTAGAACCATCCATTACGAACACCACCTTTCTTTCTATTTGTAAAATACATGCAATCCGGTTTTGCATGCTTGTTTTAACTGTTCTATATCTAATATAACAGTTTATTTTTCCGTGTCAAGGTTTTTTTCATAAAATCTAAAAAATGCGATTTCTTATGAAATCGCATCTTTCATACGCCTTTTCTGATTCGGCGTAAGTTTTTTCTTCTTCATATACGCTTCCATCATTGCTACGGGATCGCCGTCAAACCAGGTCTTGCAGAAATCCACAACCTCCGTTCCGCAATATGCTTTTGCCGTAACCTCTGCATGATAATAGAAAATCCTGCCTTCGCGGTACATGGAAACATAGCCTGAGTCTTCCATTCTCTTAAGAAGTGTGGAAACCGTCTGCTTTGCCCAGACTCTTCCGTACACATCTGCTGCCTCGTCCATCAGTTCACGCATGGACATGTCACAATTTTCTTCCCAGAGAATCCGCATCAGAATTGCTTCGGATTCCGTAAGTCTCCTTCT
>CADANR010000008.1 GCA_902789265.1 uncultured Lachnospiraceae bacterium
AAAAGAAATCCCACCCGGATATGGGTGGGATTTTCTTACTTCATAGGAAATTCCTCGGAATTTCCTATGAAGCAAAATGCTCCGCAGGATGTGCACCTCGCGGAAATGTAAATATTGCTTCGCAATCCGCTCGAGCGCGAAAGAGTCGCAAGCGACTCTTTTTTATGCTCAGGAATGGGACCAGAGGGACAGTCCCCGTGGTGACATTTCACAGAATGGGACCAGAGGGACAGTCCCCGTGGTGACATTTCAAAAAAGATGTTGACAATTATCTGCGGTGGTGGTAGATTATGTCTTAGGATGTTAGCACTCTAATCGAATGAGTGCTAACAAAGAAAAAGGAGGTCGGTTTCTTGGAGCAGTTGGATGAAAGAAAAATGAAGATTCTGCAAGCCATCATCCGGAACTATTTGGAAACCGGCGACCCTGTAGGATCGAGAACGATATCAAAATACACGGACTTAAATTTAAGTTCCGCAACGATCCGAAATGAGATGTCCGATTTGGAAGAGATGGGTTATATCGTACAGCCCCACACTTCCGCAGGACGTATCCCCACCGACAGAGGGTACCGCTTATACGTCGACAGCATGATGGAAGAGAATGCCCGTCAGGTGGAAGAGTTAAAAGAGATGCTCGTAGAGAAAGATGAGAAAATGGATCATCTTCTCAAGCAGGTGGCAAAGGTGCTGGCGGTGAATACCAATTACGCAACTATGGTTACGGCACCCCGTGTTACCGGAAATAAAGTAAAATTCATTCAGCTGTCCAGAGTCAGTGAAGAGCAGATTCTCGTAGTTGTGGTAGCGGAAGGCAACATCATCAAGAACACGATGATTTCCGTCAGCGAACCGATTGATGATGAGATGATGTTAAAATTAAACATCCTTCTGAACACCAGCTTAAACGGACTTGCGATTGATGAAATCAACTTAGCATTAATTTCCAGGATGAAAACCCAGGCCGGCGAATACGGTGCCTTTATCGGAGAAGTAATTGATGCGGTTGCGGAAACCATCAAGGAAGACGATGACTTAGAAGTCTACACCTCCGGTGCGAACAATATTTTCAAGTATCCGGAACTTGCCAACGAACAGAATGCAAGCGGTTTAATCACCGCATTTGAGGAAAAGCAAATCCTTGCACAGCTTGCCGATTATAATGCAGACGAATCTGAAACGAAGAACGGCATCCGCGTATACATCGGAGAGGAATCGCCGATTCAGGGCATGAAGGACTGCAGTATCGTAACGGCCAGTTACGAATTCGGAGACGGAATGAAGGGCACCATCGGAATCATCGGACCGAAACGAATGGATTACGAGAAAGTCGTCGGAACGCTCCAGACCATCAAAAGCCAGCTGGATACACTTTATACGGACTATAAGAAATAGGGAAAAAAAGGAGATGTTCTGAATGGCATCGAAGAAGAAGGAAAAAAAGAAAAAAGGAAAGAATCAAATGGATGAAATGAATATGACCGAAGCAACCGAAGAAATGGAAGCGGAGGAAAAAACCGAAGCCGGAGATGAGGCATGCGAAGAAAAAGATGCCGAAGCCGTGAAGAAAGAAGATGCGGAAGACGGAGAATCCAAAGAAGCCGGTGAAGAAAACGCAGAGGGAGAAGCCGGAGAGAAGGATCCGAAGCAGGAACGTATTAATGAGCTTGAGGACATGGTAAAGAGGCAGCTCGCCGAATTCGATAACTTCCGTAAGAGAAGCGACAAAGAAAAAGAGACCATGTTTGAAGCCGGAGCAAAGAGTGTAATCGAAAAGCTCCTTCCGGTAGTCGACAATTTCGAACGCGGACTTGCATCCATTCCGGAAGAGGAACTGGGCAGCGCACATGCGGAAGGCATGATGATGATATATAAGCAGTTGATGGGCGAACTTGAGAAACTTGAAGTAAAACCCATCGAAGCGGTCGGGAAGGAATTCAATCCCGATTTGCACAACGCGGTAATGCAATGTGAAAGCGATGAGTACGAAAGCGGAATTGTCGCACAGGAGCTGCAGAAAGGTTATACATACCGCGACAGTGTGATAAGACACAGTATGGTATCAGTAGTATCGTAAATTAATTAGGAGGGAATAAAAATGGGAAAAATTATTGGTATTGACTTAGGAACAACAAACAGCTGTGTAGCTGTTATGGAAGGTGGACAGCCTACCGTAATCGCAAACACGGAAGGCGCAAGAACAACTCCGTCCATCGTTGCATTTGCAAAGAACGGGGACAGACTTGTCGGTGAAGCTGCAAAGCGTCAGGCAGTTACAAACGCAGACAAGACAATCATGTCCATCAAGCGTGATATGGGTACCGACCGCGGCAGAACAATCGACGGCAAGAAGTACTCACCGCAGCAGATTTCCGCTATGATTCTTCAGAAACTGAAAGCAGATGCGGAAGGATATTTAGGAGAGAAGGTTACGGAAGCAGTTATTACCGTACCCGCATATTTCAATGACGCACAGCGTCAGGCAACCAAGGATGCAGGAAAAATTGCAGGACTGGATGTTAAGCGTATCATCAACGAGCCGACTGCAGCAGCACTTGCATACGGACTTGATAATGAAAAAGAACAGAAGATTATGGTATACGACTTAGGTGGCGGTACCTTCGATGTATCCGTAATTGAAATCGGTGACGGTGTTATCGAAGTACTTGCAACCGCAGGTGATAACCGCCTCGGTGGCGATGACTTCGATCAGAAGATCGTTGATTACATTCTTTCCGAGTTCAAGAACCAGGAAGGCATTGATTTATCAGGCGATAAGATGGCGTTGCAGCGTATTAAGGAAGTGGCTGAGAAGGCAAAGAAGGAACTTTCTTCCGCAACTTCAACCGAAATCAATCTTCCTTACCTTACCGCAACGGCAGACGGCCCGAAGCACTATGAAGCTACTTTAACAAGAGCAAAATTCAACGAGCTCACCGCTGATTTGGTAGAGCGTACCGCAGGCCCCGTACAGAGAGCACTTTCCGATGCGGGAATCAAATCCAGCGAACTCGGCAAGGTATTATTGGTTGGTGGTTCCACCAGAATCCCTGCTGTACAGGATAAAGTTAAACAGTTAACCGGTCAGGAACCGAGCAAATCCTTAAACCCCGACGAATGCGTTGCACTCGGTGCATCCATCCAGGGTGGTAAGCTTGCAGGTGATGCCGGTGCGGGCGAGATTTTACTTCTTGATGTAACTCCGCTTTCTCTTGCAATCGAGACCATGGGCGGCGTTGCAACCAAGTTAATCGAAAGAAATACAACCATCCCCGTAAAGAAGAGCCAGGTATTCTCTACTGCAGAGGATAACCAGACCGCAGTAGATATCCACGTAACACAGGGTGAGAGACAGTTCGCGCGTGACAACAAGACACTCGGCCAGTTCCGTCTCGACGGTATCCCTCCTGCAAGAAGAGGTATGCCTAAAATCGAAGTTACCTTCGATATCGATGCAAACGGTATTGTTAATGTATCCGCAAAGGATCTCGGTACCGGTAAAGAGCAGCACATCACCATTACTTCCGGTTCCAACATGTCCGATGAAGACATCGAGAAGGCAGTAAAGGAAGCAGCTGAGTACGAAGCTCAGGATAAGAGAAAGAAAGAAGCTGTTGATGCAAGAAACGAAGCTGACGCAATGGTAGTTCAGACCGAGAAGGCATTAAAGGATGTAGGAGACAAGATTTCCGAGTCCGAGAAGGCTGATGTGGAAGCTGAAATCCAGAACGTTAAGGATATTTTGGAGAGAACCAAAGATAAGGAAATGACAGAGGATGAAGTTTCCGAACTCAAGGCAGCTCATGAGAAGATGATGGAAAAATCACAGGCTCTCTTCACCAAGATGTATGAGTCCATGCAGGGCGCAGCTGGTGCAGGTCCGGATATGAGCGGCTTTACCGGCGGTACAACCGGCGGCTCCGATGACGGAAGCGACGGCGGTGCATCTGCAGGCGGATCCGATGATTTTGCAGGGGATTACCGCGAAGTTTAAAGAATAATATTATTTGAAATAATTCTTAGCGAGAGGCGGTAACGTCCGCCTCTCGCATAAGTGTGTAAATGAAAGGCAGTTAAAGACATGGCGGATAAGCGCGATTATTACGAGATACTCGGGGTCCCGAAGACCGCGAATGATGATGAAATTAAAAAAGCATACAGAGCGCTGGCAAAGAAATATCACCCGGATATGAACCCGGATAACCCGGAGGAAGCGGAGAAAAAATTCAAGGAAGCTTCCGAAGCATATGGTGTATTATCTGATCCGGAAAAGAGAAAACAGTATGATCAGTTCGGTCATGCGGCATTTGATGCAGGTGCCGGCGGTGCAGGCGGAGCATACGACTTCACGGGTATGGACTTCGGCGATATTTTCAGCGACCTGTTCGGATTCGGCGATATTTTCGGCGGCGGTTCGAGAAGGGGCGCAACCCGGAACGGCCCGATGCGTGGTGCCGACAAGGTTGTGGATGTCCGCTTAACCTTTGAAGAAGCTGTCTTCGGTGTAGAGAAAGAGATTGAAGTTGATTCCAAGGAAGAATGTAAGACCTGTAAGGGAAGCGGAGCGAAGCCCGGAACATCACCCGAAACCTGCCCGAACTGTCGCGGAAAGGGACAGGTTCGTGTTACCACGAATTCCATTTTCGGACAGATTACATCCGTACAGACCTGTAGGGAATGTAACGGTCGCGGTAAGGTCATCCGTGAGAAATGTACGGACTGCCGCGGTACGGGATATACCACCATTAAGAAACGCTATGCAGTGAAATTCCCGGCAGGTATTGATAATAACGGTCTTGCATGCAAGATCCCCGGCAAGGGTGAACCCGGTCAGAACGGCGGACCGAGAGGAGATATCCTGGTTCGTACCATCGTTTCCAAGCACCCTGTTTTCCAGAGACAGGAATACGATATTTATTCGACGGTTTCCCTTCCGTTTACGGTTGCAACACTCGGCGGCGATGTGCTGATTGATACCGTTGACGGTCAGGTGGCATACGAAGTAAAAGCCGGAACCCAGACCGATACTGTTATCCGCTTAAAAGGAAAAGGTGTGCCCACACTTCGAGATAAGGAAAAGAGGGGCGACCATTTCGTAAAATTCGTTGTGAAGGTACCGGAGAAGTTAAGCTCCGAAGCAAAAGAAACACTTCGTAAATTCGACTCCTTAAGCGGCGATTACTTAAATGCCGCAAAGAACGCAGGCGTTCCGAAGGAGAAGAAAAAGAAGGGCTGGTTCTGAAAGATATTAAAAAATAACGCCTCAGGCGTTATTTTTTTGCGCGATATCTTATGGTACATATGCTATAATATATTTTGAGTTTTTATGGAAATGAGGCAACCGGAAACAGATGGCAACATGGAAATCACGCGGGCTTCGAGGCTCGGTTCTCGAGGACATGATTAACCGGACAAATGAAAAATACAGGGAAGCGGGACTTGCCCTGATTCAGAAGATTCCGACACCGATTACGCCGATTGAAATTGACCAAAAGACAAGACATATCACCCTTGCCTATTTTGATCAGAAGAGTACGGTCGACTATATCGGTGTGGTACAGAAGGTCCCGGTTTGTTTTGATGCGAAGGAAAGCGCAACGGATACGTTTTCACTTCAGAATATCCATGAGCACCAGGTAAAGTTCATGGGTGACTTCGAGGCGCAGGGCGGTGTTGCATTTTTCCTGATTTATTATACCGGAAGGGACGAGCTATATTATCTGCCGTATGAGTATTTAAAGCTTTTCTGGGACCGGGCGCAGAGTGGCGGACGCAAGAGCTTCCGGCACGACGAACTGAATCCTGCGTATGTGATTCCGAAGCATGACGGCATTCTGGTGCCGTATCTGGATGTGTTAAAGATTGATCTGGCGGACAGAGAGTAGTCGTATTTAAATAATTATAACAGTAACAGGTGCTGTTAAAGTGAATTGAAAGGCACCACAGGAGCATAATTATGAAGTGGAAAAAAATCACAATAAAAACAATTACGGATGCGGAAGACATTATCATCTGCAATCTCGAGGACATCGGTCTGGAAGGCGCGCAGATTGAGGATAAGGTGCCCATGACCGCACTGGAGAAAGAGCAGATGTTTGTCGATATCCCGCCACAGACGGAGGAGGACGACGGCATTGCATATCTGAATTTCTTCGTGGAGGATTCCGAAGATCTGGATATGGAATCGCTCCTTTCGGATGTGCGCACCGTTCTGGATGAAACCAAAGAATATACGGATATCGGTGAGGGAACGATTCTGGTTTCCGAAACCGAGGATCTGGACTGGGTAAACAACTGGAAAAAATATTTCCACCGCTTCTTCATCGATGACTTACTTGTCATCCCATCCTGGGAAGAGGAAGAGATGCGGGAACATGACGGAAAAGTTTTACATATCGATCCCGGTACGGCATTCGGAACCGGAGCGCATGAAACAACAAGACTCTGCATCCGGCAGATTAAGAAGTATGTAACTCCGGAAACGGAGATTCTCGATGTCGGCTGCGGCAGCGGAATTCTTGCAATCGTGGCGCTTATGTACGGTGCAAAGCATGCAAAGGGAACGGATCTGGATCCCTGTGCACTGGATGCGACCATCGAAAATATGGAGAAAAACGGAATCGCAGAAGAAGATTTTGAAATGATAATCGGAAATATCATAACCGATAAGGCAGTACAGGACTGGGCCGGTTATGAGAAATATGACATTGTGGTTGCCAACATTCTTCATAATGTACTGGAACCGCTGACACCGGTAATTATTCATCAGTTGAAGCCCGGCGGAATCTATATCACTTCCGGCATCATTGCCGAAAAAGAAGATTTCGTTGTGGATGTCGTAAAGAATGCAGGCCTGGAACTTATGGAAGTCACCCGCGACGGTGAGTGGGTCAGTGTGACGGCAAGGAAAGCTTAGGCCGGGAGTAAATATGTATCACTTCTTTGTAGCAGAAGAAAACATCGACAAGGATGCACATAAAGTATTCATCGAAGGCGGAGACTACAATCATATCCGCAATGTTCTTCGTATGCATCCGGGCGAGGAAATCTCCGTCGGCACAGGTTTAAGTGACGATGAATATCGCTGTGAAATCGAAGGATACGAAGATGGAAGAGTAATCTGTAAGCTTATGTTTATCAAAAAGGCCGATGTGGAATCACCGGTGAAAATCATTCTTTTTCAGGGACTTCCGAAGGCGGATAAAATGGAACTCATTATCCAGAAATGCGTGGAACTCGGTGTTTCGGAAATCGTACCGGTTTCCTGCAAACGCTGCATCGTTAAGCTGGATGATAAAAAAGCTGCAAATAAAATCGCCCGCTGGCAGCAGATTGCGGAAGCAGCGGCAAAGCAGAGCAAACGTGCCATCATTCCGAAAGTGGCAGATGTGATGGACATGAAAAATGCCATCCGCTATGCAGAGGAGATGGACATCAAGATGATTCCTTACGAGCTTGCGGAAGGAACGAAGGAGACGAAAGCAATTTTCACCGAACTGAAGAAATTAACTGAAACCGGAAATACAAAAGGACCCGTACCCCGTGTGGCAGTCTTCATAGGTCCCGAGGGCGGCTTCGAAGAGGAAGAAGTGAAGCAGGCGACCGAAACCGGCATCCTTCCGATTTCTCTCGGTAACCGGATTCTTCGCACCGAAACCGCCGGCATGGTTGTCCTTTCGTGGATTAACTACTGTTTAGAAGTTGAAGGTTGAGCTGTTTGAGCACGTGACCGGCAGTTACAGCGGCGGGCTCTATAGAACACGAGCAAAACATAGACTTAAAGATAATAATAAAGTATAAATTGCGAGCTTCTACGAGACTGCCGCGGGAATCTGCGCGGTCACGATGCGAGCAGAAGAATAAAACAGAAATCGAGATTAACCATGGAATGTTACTTGGATAACTCCGCCACCACAAAATGCTTACCGGAAGTCGTGGAGGCGGTCACAAACTGCATGACCGAAAATTACGGCAACCCGTCCAGCATGCACTTAAAGGGTGTGGAGGCAGAGAAGATTATGCGCTCCGCAAAGGAAACCATTGCCAAAACACTCAAAGTCGATGCAAAAGAGATCTTCTTTACATCCGGTGGAACGGAGTCCGATAACTGGGCTGTACTGCAGTCTGCCAGAGCCGCAAAACGGGACGGCATGCATGTTATCACAACGAAGATTGAGCATGCGGCAATTTTAAATCCGATGAAACAGCTTGAAAAAGAAGGGTTTGAAGTTACGTATCTCGGAACCGATGAGTATGGTCGGATTTCTTTGGAAGAATTGAAAAATGCCATCCGGCCGGATACGGTGCTCGTTTCCGTGATGGGTGTAAATAATGAAATCGGAACGGTGGAGCCGGTTGCCGAAGCAGGTGAACTGATTAAGAAATGCAACCCGAAAACCTTATTTCATGTGGACGGAGTGCAGATGTACGGGAAACTTCCCATCTATCCGAAGCGGATGAAAATCGACATGCTCTCCGTTTCCGGGCATAAGATTCACGGACCGAAGGGCATCGGCATCCTTTACATTTCGGAGAAAGTAAAGATTACGCCGCTTATTTTAGGCGGTGGGCAGCAGAAAGGTATGCGTTCCGGAACGGATAACGTGCCGGGAATTGCGGGATTTGCCAAGGCTGCCGAAATCCTATGCGCCAACATGGAAGAGGATGCGGAAAAGATGTCTGCGTTAAGAGACCTGTTTCTTACGGAAGTGACGAAACTTGAAGGCGTTACCGCAAACGGCCCTGCGAAATGCAGAATTACCGCCATCACCGAGAACGCAAATGCAGAAAATTCAAATACGGAAACTGCTGCAGACAGCACAGTTATCCCCGCAGCACCTCATATCGCCAGCATTTCGGTAGAGGGTGTGAGAGCGGAAGTGCTTCTACACGCACTTGAGGAAAAAGGGGTTTATGTATCCGCGGGCAGTGCCTGCGCATCCAATAAGCCGGCGATTTCCGAAACCTTAAAAGCCATCGGGCTTAAGAAGGAACTTCTGGATTCCACGATTCGCTTCAGTCTGTCGATTTTTACTACGGAAGAGGAAATCCGTTACGCGGTCGCTTCCGTACATTGTACTCTGCGTCATCGAATTCTTCAGCGTCGTATTGCTTCACGTTGCATACGCACTTTCCCAGTACGGCCCGGAGAAGGCACTTCTTATTGCCATCGGTTTCCTGCCGGCGTTACTTACGATTCTTTTTTACCGTCTTGTAAAAAATGAAAAAATAGTAATCCGTATTTTCTATCTGTCCATGATTGTGACAAGTTATGTCATATCCTGGCAGCTCGGCATGCTGGGAACCCTGAGCGTAATCTTTCTTGCCGGTGCATTGATGCTGGCACTGTACGCAAACCGCGGACTGATGCTTGAGTACGCGATTCTGACGTCTGTCACGCTTTTACTTAATGCAATTTTCCTTCGTGATGCCATCGAAATCACCTGTCCGAAGGAAATCTATTTAATCTACCTTTTGATTTATCTCTTCGCAATGGTGTCTTTCCTCTTCCTTGTAAACGGTGTTAACGATTACAAGACGCAGATGGAGGAGAAAAATGAAGAGGCGAGAAACGCCTTGGAAGCGAAAGCGAATTTCCTGGCCAACATGTCCCACGAAATCCGTACTCCCATGAACGCCATCTACGGTATGGCGGAACTGCTTGACGAAAGGGATTTCGAAGAAGAGGAAAAGGGCTACATCGACACAATCCGTAAGTCTTCGGAAAACCTGCTTGCAATCATCAACGAAATTCTGGATTTTTCCAAAATCGATTCCGGAAAAATGGAAATCAACGAAGAAGAATACCACTTCAATTCGCTGATTCATGATGTATTAAGTATCATCGAATTCCGAATGAAAAACCGTTCGGTTAAGCTCATTTATGACATCTCACCGGATGTGCCGAGAGTCTTAATCGGTGATGAACTTCGTATCCGGCAGATTCTGATCAACATCATGAACAATGCGGTAAACTTCACACACCGCGGACATATTGTATTGAAAATCCGCTGGGAGCCGGATCTTGACGGAAACGGATACCTGCATGTGTGGGTTGAGGATACCGGTATCGGTATTTCCCAGCATGATATGAACAAGCTCTTTACCGCATTCGGACAGATCGATACGAAGAAAAATCGAAACGTCGAAGGTACCGGACTTGGACTTGTCATTACGAAAAGACTCCTTAATTTAATGGGCGGTGATATTACCGTACGAAGCAAGGTAAACGAGGGTAGTACATTTTCCTTTACCCTGCACCAGAAGGTAAAGGATCCGAGACCGTCAAATTATGATTCCGACCACGACAGAGTTACCGCAGATAACGCAGGCTTCAGAATCACCTTCAAGGCACCTACCGCGAGAGTCATGATTGTCGATGATAACAAAGTCAATCTTGAGGTTGCGAGTGAGCTGATGAAACGTTTCGGTTTTGAAGCAGTCATGGTGGAATCCGGAATGGAGGCCGTGAACAGAATCGAAGAACACCTGGTAGATTATGATATGATTTTTATGGACCATATGATGCCGGTTATGGACGGTGTGGAGGCAACGAAAAAAATCCGTTCGCTCGGCACCGAATATGCGAAGAAGATTCCGATTGTTGCACTGACCGCAAATGCCATCAAGGGTGTGGAGCGGCAGTTTAAGGAAGCCGGCATGAACGACTATCTGGCAAAGCCGATTCACATGAGCCAGTTAAGTGAAATTCTGCAGAAATGGATTCCGTTTGATAAACAGATTCGTATCGTGAAGGGACAGGAAGTTCCGCCGACGCCTGTCAGCATAGATACCGCGCCGATTCCAGGTATCGATTCGACGGTGGATGTCATCAATTACTTAAAGGGAATCGATGTCGAGGACGGACTTCGAAACTGCGGCGGAAGCAAGGCCGTATATGTCAGGGTCCTTACCACATTTGCATCTTCCAACCTGCTTGCAAGTCTGCAGGAATATTTTGATAAAGGCGATCTGGAAAATTACACCGTTATGGCGCACTCGATTAAGGGAGCGTGCAGGAACATCGGTGCAAACGATGTGGCGGATCAGGCCTATGAGCTGGAATGTGCAGGCAAGGATGAGGATGTCGAATTCATCGATAAATACCATAAGACCTTCTGCGAAAATTACATTGAGGTTACGAGGATTGTGACGAAGGCGCTGATTGCACAGAATTCCGGGCAGACAGGTATTTAAGTAAGTGGTACACAGGCAGACAGATAGTGATACGCAGGCATCGACCAGCATTTGTTCAGGGTCCGGATGCGGTGGCAACTCACCCTTTCACAAGCGCTGCCAACTGCCTGCCGTAATAGAATCATTGGCTGAATACAGTGGGAATACTTACTTGCGAAATTAGTAATTCAAAATTATAATTATATTTAGGGTTATACGAAAAATTGCAGTTTTAATCTGTTGCATATGATCATTGAGTATGGTAATTACGTAAGATAATTGACCGAATCAAAAAACGGGGGAGAAAATTATGTATCGGGTTGCAATTTGTGATGATGAGGCGACATCGCTTCAGATTAATGAGGCACTGACATCGCAGGTTCTGACAGAGGAAGGAATTCAGTTCGAGACGGTCTGCTTTACCGATATGGAGAGCATGATTGAAACACTGTCGAACAAGGAAGCGGAGTATGATGTACTTCTTTGCGATATTTTAGCGGTCGGTATGAACGGTATCGAAGCTGCCAAAGAGCTTCGAAGACTCGGAGAGAGCCTGTCGATTATTTTCATTTCTTCGACTGCGGAATATGCGCTCGAGGGTTATCAGGTAGACGCACTGCGGTATCTTCAGAAACCGATTCAGATTGAGAAACTGCGTGAAGCTCTTCTCAGCGCATATAAAATGAAAGCCGTAAAGGGTGACACGCTCACCTTCCAGGTCGGCGACAAGCTTTATAAAATCCCCTTCGGCGAGATTGAGTATCTTGAAAGCCAGGGAAGAGAAACCATTGTCTGCACGCTCAACGAACAGATTGCGGTACATATGAAATTCTCCGATATGGAGCAGCTTCTGCCGGATGATGTTTTCGTAAGATGCCACAGATCCTACATCGTGAACATGAACTACGTAAAGGATCTGGCACGCTACCGGTTCTTAACAAAGCGTGGCGTCGAAATTCCGGTAAGCCAGCTGCAGTATGTGGATGTGAAGAAGAAATTTATGGAATTTTAAGAATCGAGCATGGAAGAATCTGTTCGCACCATGCTCGTGCGCGGGTTGCGTCCTGCGTAAGCAGGAAATTACATTACGCAACCCTGTGCATATAAATCCGCCCCGCTAAACGGGGCGGTTTCAATAAGCAATAAAATTTGAAAGGAAATTTTATGTTTCAGGCTTTTTTATTAAAGTATGGCGAGATTTTCCTGAAAGGAAAAAATCGCTATGTTTTTGAGGATGCACTTGTTGAACAGGTGCGCATTGCGATAAGCAAGGTGGACGGCGAGTTCGACGTTCACAAGAATTTAGGCCGTGTCTATGTCGAGGCCAGGTCGGAGTTCGACTATGATGAAGTGGTGGATGCCTTAAGTCATGTTTTCGGTGTCATGACAATCTGCCCGGTGTTGATTTTAGACAATGATGATTTTGAGAATCTGAAATCCGAGGTAGTGAAATATTTCTGCGAGGTTTACGAAAACCGCGACGGACTGACCTTCAAGGTATTCTGCAAACGTGCCAGAAAAAATTACCCGTTAAATTCCATGGAGATGAATATGGCTTTCGGCGAGGTGCTTTTGGATGCCTATCCCGAGCTTAAGGTGGATGTGCATAAGCCCGAGGTGGAACTCCATGTGGAAATCAGAGAGCGCGTTTACATTTACTCGATTCTGATTCCGGGCCCCGGAGGCATGCCGGTCGGCACAGCCGGAAAGGCCATGGTACTTTTATCCGGCGGACTGGATTCCCCGGTTGCCGCCTATATGATGGCAAAGCGCGGCGTCAAAGTGGAAGCGGTCTATTTTCACGCACCGCCCTATACATCGGAACGTGCGAAGCAGAAGGTCGTGGATCTGGCACGGATTGTCTCCGCATACTGCGGACCCGTAAAACTGCATATCATCAATTTTACGGAAATCCAGATGAGCATTTACGAAAAATGCCCGCATGACGAACTGACGGTTATCATGCGCCGCTACATGATGAGAATTGCGCAGGCAATTGCGGAAGAGGATGACTGCTTAGGCCTTGTCACCGGCGAGAGTGTCGGGCAGGTTGCAAGCCAGACGATGTATTCAATGGCCTGCACCGATGATGTCTGCCGCATGCCTGTATACCGGCCGCTTGTTGCATTCGACAAGGTGGAGATTATTGATATCGCGGAAAAGATTAAGACATACGAAACATCGATTCTTCCGTTCGAGGACTGCTGCACGATTTTTGTGGCAAAGCATCCCGTGACGAAGCCGAAGGTTTCGGTGATTGCACATCACGAGGAACGTCTGGGCGAAGAGATTGATGCGATGGTGAAAAAAGCTCTTGATGAGCGGGAGATTGTGCTTGCGGAATAAATAGGTTTTTTATTCAAACATATAAAAATAAGACATATAAAAACAAGGACCACCCGACAGGGTGGTCCAAATCTTTTATCTCATCATTTAAACTTATACGATGTAAGGAGCAAGAACATTCATTACTTCTTCATCGCCGTCCTCAGCATGGATGTTTAAATCAATCGGCTTGGAAAGATCCAGACTGAAAATACCCATGATGGACTTTGCATCAATTACGTATCTTCCGGATACAAGATCGAAATCATAATCGAATTTCGTGATATCATTTACAAAGGATTTAACCTTATCAATTGAGTTCAAAGAAATCTGTACAGTTTTCATATACATTTCCTCCTTGTGATTTTCGGTAGTTTCGCTTATCATACTAAAGGAATGACAGTAAAAAGTCAATGCACAAAACAAACAAAAATACGGAGAGTTCTATGAAATCAGTGGCATTTCACAATCTCGGCTGCAAGGTGAATTCCTATGAGCTTGATTTGATGCAGGAAAACGTGGCAAAAAACGGCTGGCAGATTGTTCCTTTTGACCAAAAAGCCGATGTATATATTATCAATACCTGTTCCGTTACCAACATCGCGGACCGCAAAAGCCGTCAGATGCTGCACCGGGCAAAAACATTAAACCCCGACGCAATCGTGGTTGCAGTCGGCTGTTACGTGCAGTCCGATGCCTTTGCTCTTGCACAGGATGAGGGAGTGAATCTTTTAGTCGGCAATAATAAAAAATCAAAGCTTGCAACGATTCTTGATGAATACATCTGCGCAAGAAATGCAGGAACGCTTTCTTTGTATGCAGACCGTATTCTTGGAGGAAAAACCGTAAATTCCGGATTTTCCGACCAAGCAGCTGCTGCAGTAAAAAAAGAAAACTGCGAAGAATCCGGGAATGCCGGTGAAAAAAATAATACCGACAACATGAAATTACCGAGCGGTGAGGATATCGCGGGAAGCGAGAAAGAGGTCCGCGCCTATCTTGAAAAAACGCTTGGCAATACCACGGTTCTTGATTTAAAGAAAGTTCCGTTTGAAGAAGGAAATATTGTTAAAACCGAAAGTCACACCAGAGCCTACATCAAGATTCAGGACGGGTGCGATAGGTACTGCAGTTACTGCATCATTCCTTATACCAGGGGAAATGTTCGTTCCAAACCGATTGACGAGGTTGTGGAAGAAGCGAAGCTTTTGGTAAGCTCCGGGGTACGTGAGATTGTACTGACGGGAATTCATGTCAGTTCCTACGGTGTGGATTTTATCAATTCTCAGACAGAAGGAAAAGATTTTGCATCTTACGGGGAGCAGGGTACGGCAAATGAAAAAGACCCGCGTATTGTAAAAACCGTCGCCGAAATCCGCGAGCAGAAATCCGCAGTTTCCCGTAAAGCACTCCTGACCTTATTGGAAAAACTCCAGAAGATAAGCGGTCTTGAGAGAATCCGTTTAAGCTCCTTCGAACCGCTTTTGATTTCCGCGGATTTTATGGAAGGCTTAGGCAGGATATCCAAAATCTGCCCGCATTTTCACTTATCTCTCCAGAGCGGATGTGATGAGACTTTAAAGAGAATGAACCGCAGATATACGACCGAAGAATTTGCGGAGAAAGTTGCTCTGATTCGCGGCGTTTTCCCGGATGCGGCGATTACCACGGATGTGATTGTGGGCTTCCCCGAAGAAACTGAGAAGGAATTTAATACGACCGTGGAATTTGCAAAGAAAATCGGCTTCTATGAAATGCATGTTTTCAAATATTCCAGAAGAAAGGGAACACCGGCGGATGCCAATCCCGACCAGGTTCCCGAACAGGTAAAGAATACCAGATCCGATACGCTCTTGGAACTTACGGCAGAGCAGTCCAAAGAGTTCCGGAAACGATTCCTGAATAAGACGGTGGAAGTTTTATTTGAGGAAGAGAAGGAAATAAACGGGCGCAGATACTGGCTCGGTCATACCAAGGAATATGTCCTGGTGGCGATTTTCTCTTCGGAGAATCTGGAGAATAAAATCATGAAGGTGGAGACACAGGACTTCCTTCGTGACGATGTGCTTCTTGCAAGGAGCAGTGTGAGCGCGTTATAATATTAGCATACTTTTTAAAGGAGGGGTTATTCATGGGTTTATTTGATTCTATTTCACGTAGCGTTGGACAGGAGGCTAAGAATGCAGTGGGAAATGCCGTAAATCAGGCGGTGAATTCCGCACAGAGAAAGTCCGAGACCTTTACATTTACAACGATTCCTAAGAATGTTGCGGAGTTACAGGCACTGCCGGAAAGCGATCTTTCCACACCGTTTAAGACATGTGCGCTTACCATGCTTGTTCTTTTGAATTATGAGGAAAATACACAGGCGACGATTGACATGCTTAATTTCTTAAAGGGACCGGCACCGATGAGCCCCTATGAAATGCAGTTTTTGAAAGACCGCCTTGCAGGAAAAGGTTATGTGGTTCGTTCCTTCTTCAAGGGTTCGTCACCGCAGAATAATTATATCCCTGCGGAGCCGCTTGTCATTACGGTTTACGACAATCCGTACAGCTATCCGGAAGCAGGCTGGGCAACGCTTCATATGGATTCCACCGGTGCGGATTCACCGAGACAGATTAAGTGCCGCTTAAAACCGAGCACGAATCAGTGGTTCATGGTGGAGAATTTCGCACTTTCCGATATCCGCATTCCGGTTGCGGCAGATCCCTGGGCATAAGCAAGCAGGGATTACCGGAGAGGATTTTTAAAATAATATAATTCCGGGCGGAACAATGTCCCGGATTTCAGGAGTATTAAAGCAGTGAGAATCATCTTTTTCAGATGGGGCAACAGTGACGAAGATATCATAATGAACACGTTACGAAAGCAGGGGCATTTTGTCTCTGCTTTCGATGCTGCAAATATGAGCTTCGGAAGTGAATCGGGAAATTTCGGTTCAAACAGTGACGGCCTCGAACTTGAAAGTCTGGGCGGACTTCAGGCCGATGAGATGGTGATGCGGCTTGTTAAGGAAGCTTCGAATTTTCATGCGGAAGTGTTCTTCTCCGTCGACTATTTCCAGTACATTTCTCTCGCTGCGAAAAAGGCAGGAATCTATTATTACTGCTGGATTTATCATCTGCCGCAGTGGAATCTTTATTCCAATCAGGCGCAGTTTTCGTGCAACAGGTTCTTTACCTATGACCATGCGCACCTTCGGAACATGTTGCGTAACAACATCAAGAATGTGGAATATCTTTCGCTTGCCGCAGACCGGAAACTATTCACGGGTGCCAGCAACGGTATTTCCGGAGACATGCTGACCAGGTATGTTTCCGAGGTTTCCTTCGTAGGAAATTTATATGAAAGCAGCAGCAGTATTTTTAACCGGATTTCGCCGGAATCGAAGCAGCAGCCCGTCTATAAAAAGATTGTAAAAACCATTCGGAAGAAAATGTTTACCTACGGACGGAGTGTTTTGGAAACCGACATCACGCCCGATATTGTGGAATTTTTGATGAAGGAGATGGAGTCGGAGAAGTGGAATTACTATTTCGCCAGCCAGGAAGACATCGTCATTCATTCCGTTATCGCAAAGAAAATTACGGTTGAAGAACGCAAGCAGGTCATTCAGGAACTTGCGAAACGCTTTGATTTCAGGCTGTATTCACAGTCGAGTACGAAAAAATATCCGGAGGTCCAGAACATGGGTCCGGTGGATTTCCGTAAAACCGCGCCGTTAATTTTCCATCAGTCGAAGGTCAATATTTACATTACCCCGCGTACCATTGCGACCGGAATTCCGCTTCGCGTTTTGGAAATCATGTCCTGCCAGGGATTTGTCCTGACGAATTACCAGGAGGATCTGGCAGCGGAGTTTATCGAGGGAAAAGAGATTGTGATGTATCACTCCTTAGAGGAGCTTCTCGAGAAGACCGAGTATTATCTGCTTCATGAAGACGAGCGGCAGCAGATTGCAAGAGCCGGCTACGAGAAGGTGCTTCGGGAGTACAATTACGCAGTGAAGCTTTCGGAGATTTTTACGAAGGATTCGTGCGGGGGATTCCTGATATAGGTTAGGAGGCTCGTGCCTGAACAATCTTGTCCGCGGTCTCGTAGAGGGAGTGACGAGTTCGTGCCTGAATGATCTTGTCCGCAGTCTCGTAGAGGCTCGCATATATACTGTACAGGTAAAATATTAAGAAATGATTGCTCGCGTTCTATAGAGCCCGCGGCCAAGACATATCAGGCACGAGCGTAAGAATGGTAATAAATGGAAGTGCGAGATCAGGCATAATAATAAAAGATATTCAGAAAATTAGAGAAAAAAGAGAAAAAAAGAGAAAAAAGAGTAATAAAATGCACTTAGAGAAAACAAATCGGAAATACTCCAGCTCAAAAAAAAATATACTTGTCTTATTTGTTACGGTGTTATGCGGTCTTTTTCTTACGGCCTGCGGTGATCCGAAACTGAAGGTGAATTACAGCATCGACGGAAAAAAGACGGAGGAGCTTCCTTCACAGGGACTCTACGAGATAAAGTCCGTCAAATGCAATAACAAGAAAGCGAATGCAACCTGGGATTGCAATTCCTGGAGCTTAAAGACCGAACCGCTTTCCAGGGATACTACGGTGGATTTGGATTTTACTTATACTTCCCATCCATTCACCGTAAACGGTATGGGCTTTGATGATTTGCAGTCGGCATTCAATGCACTTCCGGAAGGAACGCATGCGGATGTGCATCTGACACAGAATGCTACGGGAAGCGGAACCACTCCGGTCGGAAGTGATGTTACGTTATACCTAAACGGATTCACGCTGGACGGAACAGGGAGTGATACGATTGTGAACTGCGGAACGATGGAGATTGTCGGCGAAGGTGTGATTACGAATACCACCGGAAGCGGCGATAATTCGAAAACACTTGTGAATTACGGGACGCTTTCCGCAAGTAATGTAATCTTTGATAATGCAACATCTTCCTTCAGCGTATGGAACAGCAACAACGGACAGAGCAGCATGAACTTAACGGGCTGCACGATTACAAGAACGGAATCCGACATCATTGCATTCGTCAATTCCGGTGCAGCGACACTTTCCGGCTGCACGATAACGGGCGGCGGAGATTTAACGCATCCCACGCTTCTGCAGAATGACGGAAAGGCATCCCTGGATGTTACATCCTCCACCATCACCAATACCGGTTCCGGATATTCCATCCACCGCGAGAGCGGAACCGTGAATGTGGACGGAAGCTCGAGCGCACCGAATTCATACGGATATTGATTTGATAAAGATACTTAATAAAAAAGCTTATCGGAATTATCGATAAGCTTTTTTGTATTATTCATATTCTTATTCGAGCAAGTGGCTTGCAGGTCGCCACGGCGGATCCCCTGCGCCAGCCATTTTACTTCATCAAATTGAGATATTTCCTCGGCTTCGTATTGCCGGCGGCGGGATCGATGGTGGGCGAAGTATTGTTCATTGCGATATTCAGCCAGTTCTTTGCATAGACATAATCGCCGAGTTCGTAATATGCAATTCCGACTTCTAAGCAAACCTCGGAGCAGGGGCCGGTAATCATCGATGTCATGGCAACTTCGTATAGCATCTTCATGTTGCCCTCGACTCTGGCTATTTTTGCAAGCACGCAAAGCGCTTCGCGGTACATGTTCCAGTCGGTATTCGAAATATCCTCTGCAGGTGCATCGCTGTCAGCGAGCTGCACCTCCGACTCCCAGAGTGTTGATTTATCCTTCTTTTTCTTCATGCTTAAATCGTCATCGGAAGTCAGATTTAAGGTGGTAGCCTGTACAAAATTATAGAAATATTCTTTTGCGCGCAGGAGTTCTTCCTTGCTGCCGGTCATGTAAAGGTCTCTTGCGTAGAGTCCGTGGAGCTTCGGCGAGAGTGTGCCGCCGCGGTTGATGACCTTCTCGTAAATTGCGCAGTCTCTGCCGATATGCGACTGGCTCGGCAAGTGGCGGATGCAGATGTCACTGTCGAAAATCGTGGGTTCCAACTGCATACTCTCATGTACGGGATCAATCCAGGTCCAGCTGCGGAGTCTTTTGAAAAGCTTCGGCCGGTATTCCTTCTCGAAACCGTTTGCTTCGTTGAAATCAAGCGGCGTCAGATACCACATTTTTACGATTTCGTATTTCGGATCCAGATATCCTTTCAGGACACGGAACTTCTCCATGTTTTCGGCATCCAGAACTTCATCGGCGTCCACCGTGTAAATATAGTCCTTGGTGCATTTTGAGAATGCAAAGTTTCTTGCGGCCGCGAAGTCGCTCACCCATTCAAAATCGTAAACTTCATCGGTATACTCCCATGCGATTTCCTTGGTTTTGTCCGTGGAACCGGTATCTACGATGATTAATTCTTCATAGAGACCGCTTAAGGAATCCAGGCAGCGCCGTAAGAGTTTCTCCTCGTTTTTTACAATCATGCATACGGAAATTTCCATACTCATTTCCCCCTTAAGAAAAATTGTAAATCTTATAAAAAGATTCCTTGAAAAACCTTCTGAAATTATTTTGTAACCCTGTAAAAATTGTAACATTTTTTGCGTGAAAAAGAAAGTCAAGGCTATATTTTCATTTTTCTGCGTATATAATAATAAGTAGGTGAAAAATTGCGTGCGGAAGTATAATCTGCACCGGGAAATTGCAGACGGTAACAGTAGAAAAACGGAGAAAAAAATATGGCATTTACACACCTGCATGTTCATACGGAGTATAGTCTTTTAGACGGCTCCAATAAAATCAAAGAATACGTAAAACGCTTGAAAGAGCTCGGAATGACGCATGGTGCCATCACGGACCACGGCGTCATGTTTGGCTGTATAGATTTTTATAAAGAGGCACTGAAGGAAGGCATTACGCCGATTCTCGGGTGCGAAGTTTATGTGGCACCGAATTCGAGATTCGACAAGGAGCTGACCGGAGGGGAAGACCGGTACAACCATCTGATCCTTCTTGCCGAGAATAATTCAGGATATCAGAATCTTATGAAAATCGTATCCCGTGGTTTTACGGAAGGCTTTTATTATAAGCCCCGTGTGGATGTCGAGGTTTTAAGGGAATACCACGAAGGGTTAATCTGCCTTTCCGCCTGCCTGGCAGGAGAGGTGCAGAAATTCCTGGCGCGCGGATTTTACGACGAAGCAAAGAAATCGGCGTTAAAACACTATGCGATTTTCGGAGAAGGCAATTATTTCTTAGAACTTCAGGATCACGGTATTCCGGAGCAGCAGACCGTCAATGCGGGACTGGTGCGCTTATCCGAGGAACTGAATATTCCGCTTGTCTGCACGAATGACGTGCATTACACCTACGAGGATGATGTGGAGTCGCACGATATTCTTCTTTGTATCCAGACCGGTAAAAAGGTCACCGACACGGACCGCATGCGATACGAGGGCGGGCAATTTTATTTAAAATCCGAAGAGGAGATGAGGAGATTATTCTCATTCGCACCGGAGGCCATTGAGAATACGAATAAAATTGCGGAGCGCTGCAAAGTCGAGATTAAATTCCATGAGACCAAAATCCCTCATTTCGATGTACCGGAAGGGTATGATTCGAAATCCTATCTATTGGAACTTTGCGAGAAGGGCTTTAAGGAGCATTATCCGAACGATGACGGGAAGCTGCATGAGCAGATGATGTACGAGATTTCCGTCATTGAAAAAATGGGGTATCTCGACTACTTCCTGATTGTCTGGGATTTCATCAATTATGCGAAGGAGCACGGCATTGCGGTCGGACCCGGACGCGGTTCTGCGGCCGGCAGCCTTGTTTCCTACTGTCTGCATATCACGGACATCGATCCTGTCCGTTTTGAATTACTCTTTGAAAGATTCTTAAATCCCGAGCGTGTTTCCATGCCCGATATTGACGTGGACTTCTGCGTGGAGAGACGCCAGGAAGTCATTGATTACGTGCATCGTAAATACGGCGAGGCAAACGTGGCGCAGATTGTTACCTTCGGAACCCTGCAGGCCCGCGGTGTTATCCGTGACGTGGCGCGTGTTCTTGACATGCCCTATAACGTGGCGGATCAGATTGCGAAGCAGATTCCGATGGAACTGAATATGACCTTAAACAAGGCACTTCTTATGAATCCGGCGCTTCGTGAAATCTATGAAAGCGACCCGCAGATTAAGTATTTAATTGATATGGCGAAACGCCTTGAGGGACTTCCGAGACATACCGGCATGCATGCCGCGGGTGTGCTGATTTCCCCGAAACCGGTTGAAGAATATGTGCCGCTTAACTTAGGCGGTGACGGCGCGGTTACAACGCAGTATACGATGACAACGCTCGAAGAACTCGGGCTTCTGAAAATGGACTTCTTAGGACTTCGAAACCTGACCGTGATCCAGAATGCGGAGCGGAGTATTTCCAAACGCCTCGGAAGAGAGTTCAGCGTGCGTGAAATCGACTATAACGACCCGAAGGTCTATGCCTATATCGGAACGGGCGCAACGGACGGCGTCTTCCAGCTGGAAAGTACCGGAATGAAGAGCTTCATGAAGGAACTAAAACCTTCAAGCCTGGAGGAAGTCACAGCAGGAATAAGCTTGTATCGCCCGGGGCCCATGGATTTTATCCCGCAGTATATCGCCGGCAAGGCTGCACCGGATAAAGTGCAGTACTTATGCCCGCAGCTGGAGCCGATCCTGGCGCCGACCTACGGCTGTATCGTATATCAGGAGCAGGTTATGCGTATCGTGCGTGACCTCGCAGGCTACACCCTCGGTCGCTCGGATGAAGTACGCCGTGCGATGTCCAAGAAAAAGAAGCATGTCATGGAAGAGGAGCGCAGGAATTTTGTTTACGGCAATCCGGAGCTCGGAATCCCGGGCTGCGTCGGAAACGGGATTGATGCGTCCATCGGCAACATGATTTACGACCAGATGATTACCTTCGCCGAGTATGCGTTCAATAAATCGCATGCGGCCGCGTATGCGGTGGTTTCCTACCAGACCGCGTATTTAAAATTCTACTATCCCGTAGAATACATGGCTGCGCTCATTTCTTCCGTTATCAGTAACTCCGGCAAAGTCTCCGAATACATCATGACCTGCCGGAGCATGAATATTAAAATGCTCTCGCCCGATATCAACGAAGGGGATGCAGATTTTACCGTGAAGGACGACTCCATCCGTTACTCCTTAACTGCGATTAAAAATGTCGGCCGGCCGATTATCGATGCCATCGTGGATGAACGAAATGCGAGGGGATTGTTTACATCCATCCAGAATTTCATTGAACGAATGAGTGCGAGGGACGATAATCCCGTCAACAAGCGCGCAATGGAGAATTTCATCAAGGCCGGATGCTTTGATTCCTTAGGTGGAAACCGCAGACAGTACATGCAGGTTTATCAGGTGCTGATGGACCGGGTTGCCAAAGACAAGAAGGGCAAGGTAGAAGGGCAGATGTCGATTTTTGACATGGGCAGCGAGGAAGAGAAGAAGAACATGGAGGTTCCGCTTCCGCCGGTTGAAGAGTTCGAAAAGGACCAGCTCCTTGCGTTTGAAAAAGAGGTGCTCGGAATCTATGTCAGCGGCCATCCGCTCGAGGCATATCAGGAGCTTTGGAAGAAAAAGATTACGAATGTCGCGGCCGATTTCTATTTAGACGAGGAAACGAATACGTCGATTGTGCAGGATGATGCGAAGGCGACCGTGGGCGGCATGATTGTGGAAAAGAGCGTAAAATACACGCAGAATAACAAGGCGATGGCCTTTGTGACGATAGAGGATTTGTCCGGTACCGTGGAAGTGATTGTATTTTCCAGGCAGTACGAGAGGTTCGCGAACATGCTGAATGAGGATGCGGCGATTTTTGTAACCGGACGTGTAAGCTCGGAGGAAAATAAAAATTCGAAGTTAATCGCGGAGACGATTACGCCGTTTGAGGCTTCCGCAAAGTGCTTCTGGATCAAGTATTCAAACCGTGCGGAGTACGATGAGAAGAATGCGGAAGTGATGGATGTGCTGGCGAGCTCCGACGGGAAGGATACCGTGAAGATTTATCTGGCGGAAGAAAAGCAGCTGAAAACCCTGCCGCCGTCAAGGAATGTATGCGCCGATGAGGAACTGCAGGGAAAAATAGAGGAACTGCTGGGTGAGGGCAGGGCGAAGATTACGTGGTAGGGTGACAAGGGAGTGGCTTCCCGGACGCTACCATGAGAATAACTGCTCCGCGGGTACGCTCCCGCTCGATTGTCCACGTAGCAGTACATAAGGCGCTAAAGGACAGCGCCTAAGTACTGACGTTACCAAACGCCCCGCATCGCAGTATTCTCATGTTCGCTGTATAATGAATGTAATAGTGGATACCCTTGTCATAGAAATAAAATTTATGATATGATATAGGGTGATTTATGTATATAAAATAAGTACTGTGAATGAGTAAAGAATTATATATATTCGTAAAGTACTTTAGAAATAAGGAGCAAAATCATGTCAGAGCAGATTAAAACGATAGGCGTACTTACGAGCGGCGGTGATGCACCGGGTATGAATGCCGCAATCCGTGCGGTTGTCCGGAAAGCACTCGCAAACAATGTTTCGGTAAAAGGAATCAAGCGCGGATACGCGGGACTCCTGGCGGAAGAAATTATTGAAATGGGACGTAAGGACGTTTCCGATACCATCCAGCGCGGAGGAACAATCTTAGGTACTGCAAGATGCCTGGAATTCAAGGAAGAGGAAGTGCAGGCGGAAGCTGCGGAAATCTGCAGAAAGCACGGAATCGACGGCATCGTGGTAATCGGCGGAGACGGCTCCTACAGAGGTGCACAGGCATTGGCGCGTCACGGAATCAACACCATCGGAATTCCTGGCACCATCGATTTGGACATTGCATGCACCGATTATACCATCGGTTTTGATACTGCGGTAAATACCGCCATGCAGGCAATTGACAAGGTGCGTGACACCTCTTCTTCTCATGAAAGATGCTCGATCATTGAAGTTATGGGACGTAATGCCGGCTATATCGCACTCTGGTGCGGCATCGCAAACGGCGCGGAGGATATTTTACTCCCTGAGACGTATGATTATAACGAGCAGAACATTATCAACAACATTATCCAGAATCGTAAAAAAGGAAAGAAACATCATATTATTATAAATGCGGAAGGCATCGGACACTCGACTTCGATGGCACGTCGTATCGAGGCGGCGACAGGAATTGAGACGAGGGCTACGATTTTAGGTTACATGCAGCGTGGCGGCTCACCGACCTGTAAGGACCGTTATTATGCTTCCATCATGGGCGCATATGCGGCGGATATTCTTTGCGAGGGCAAGTCGAACCGCGTAGTTGCCTACAGACACGGAGAGTTTACGGACTTCGATATCGAGGAAGCTCTGAATATGGAGAAGAAGATTCCGGAGTATCAGTACCTTGTAAGTAAGACGATTTAATTTTTGGGCGGCATTGGAGGAAAAGCATATGATTACATCCTTCAGTAACAGCAGAATTAAATACATTCGCGACCTGATGCTTCGTTCCAGGGCACGTAAGAAAGAGGGCCGTTTTGTAGCGGAAGGCGTGAAGATGTTTTTGGAAGCTCCGACCGGGGACGTCGTGGAAGCCTATGTTACCGAGCGCCTTTATACGAGGCTTCGCTATGAGAAGGAGCTTCCGGAGAAGTATTTAAAGTGCCGGGAAAAATTAAAGGAAGTCCCGTATGAAGTTGTGGGGGACGAGATTTTTGCAAGAATTTCCGACACGGTTTCGCCGCAGGGTGTAATCAGTATCGTGCAGAAAAAGGAATATACGCTCGACGAGGTTTTGGACAGCAGGAAGAACGCACTTTATGTTGTTCTGGAAAACCTTCAGGATCCGGGAAACTTGGGAACCATTATGAGAACCGCGGAGGCGGCCGGTGTGGACAGTGTTATTCTCGGTGCGAACTGCGTAGACATGTATAATCCGAAGGTGGTCCGTTCCACAATGGGGGCGATTTACAGAATGCCTTTTACATATGTGGAAAATGTCCGCGAGGCGATTCAGGTGATGCGGGAAGGCGGCATCAAAACATATGCGGCGACCTTGAGCGAGACCGCGAAGGCATATGATGAGTACGATTACCATCCGGCGACGGCATTTGTAATAGGAAACGAGGGCAACGGCCTGACGGAAGAGGCAATTACCAGGTCAGGCTCGCAGGTATATATCCCGATGGAAGGCGAAGCGGAGTCTTTGAATGCTTCGATGGCAGCAGGGATTCTGATGTACGAGGCGGCAAGGCAGAGAAGAAAACCGGAAATTCACCGGGCGTGAAATGATGTAAATAATTAATAAAGATAGTAAAAACGAAGAATAACTCAAAAAGAAAATAAAGAAATATAAATAAAGTGGGATTAAGGAATCACAAGGTTTTGGAGGCGTGATATGAAAATAGGTTTTATCGGACTTGGAAATATGGCAAGAGCCATCATCGGCGGAATTATTGAGAAAGGTAACATCAAACCGAGTGAAATTATCGGTTCCGATATTTCTCTTGCTGCAGCAGAGAGTGCAAAGAAGGATTTTAAAATCAAGGTCTGCATGGAGAATGCCATGGTTGCGGAGCAGGCAGATGTTTTAATTCTTGCGGTAAAACCCCAGTATCTGGAATATGCGCTGGAAGGCATTAAGCCCGTTTTAAAGAAAAATGTTATCGTAATTTCCATCGTTGCGGGAAAAGATATTGCCTACCTTGAGGGGCAGCTAGGCAAGACACACAGTATCGTACGCTGCATGCCGAATACCCCGGCTCTGGTCGGAGAGGGATGTACCGCATATACTCCGAATGCGAAAGTCAGTGAGTCCCAGCTGGATATTGCTGCTGAATTAATCCGCTGCTTCGGAAAAGCATTCCAGGTTCCCGAAACCATGATGGATGCAGTAGTCGGTGTCAGCGGAAGTGCTCCGGCATATGTATTCATGTTTATAGAAGCAATGGCTGACGGTGCCGTTGCGGAAGGAATGCCGAGAAAGATGGCATATGAATTTGCGACACAGGCTGTTTTCGGAAGCGCAAAACTGATGATGGAGACCGGAAAGCATCCGGGTGAACTTAAAGATATGGTATGTTCCCCTGCGGGAACCACGATTGAAGCCGTTCGTGTGCTTGAGGAAGGAAATTTCCGTGCAACCGTGATGGATGCGGTAATTGAATGTGCGGAGAAGTCGAAAATGTTATAGTCACTCGCTTTGTTTCGTCTTGTATATATTTACCAAATGGGACGGGCGAGTAAATGAATTCTCCGTCATATCGACGGAAAATGAAAAATTGAAAAGAAAAATATGTAAAAAACCATGTAAATTTTAACTAAAAGTTACATGGTTTTTCTTTATTAAAAAGGTCAAAATACTGATTTTATGCGGAAAATTTGACATCCTCCACATGATTTGATATTATACTTTTGTAACAAAAATGTAACATTTTACATAATTTAGTAATTATGTAAATCTACCGTTTAGAACTACAGGAAACAATTTGTTACAAACATGTAATACGTTTTTTGCAGTAATTTTTGGAGGATTTATGAAAGCTACATTGCGTAAACGGTTTATGACCGGAAGCTTTGCCACAGTACTTGCTTTTCTGACTGTGATTTCCGGAAATACCGCGATAGCAAAAGGAGATGCGGCATTTAATTTATCCGCAGGTTCTGCACTCGGAACTGTTTCCGTGGCAGACAATATGGATTTCGTTGAAATGAATTTATCCGCAGGTGCATCGGGAGTTGTTGAGACATCCTATCTCGATACTCCGGAGGAAATGGACGAATATAAGGCAAAATATGAAGAACAGCTTCAGGCGGAACGCAACGAGCGTTACAGACTGGCGATGGCGAAGACTTCCGATTATGTGAATGTCAGAACCAACCCGGATACCGAGTCGGATCGTGTGGGCGTGATTTATAAGAATTGCGGTGGTCAGATTCTTGAGCGTGCGAACGGATGGACCAAGATTGAGTCCGGCGAAGTTGTAGGCTGGGTTTCCAATGATTACCTTTATTTAGATGAAAGCGCTGAGGAGTATGCAGAGCAGGTTTGCAAGACTTACGCAAATGTTGATACGCAGGCACTTCGCGTACGTACCGAACCCGGTGAAGAGACCGAGATTATCGGACTTTTGGAGGTTGGTACCGATCTTGAGACAGTAGCGGATGATAATCCGGATGATGGCTGGACCAAGGTTTTATATCAGGGCAAGGTCGGATATGTATCTTCCGATTATATTACATTAAGCCTTGATATCCCGAGCGGTGAAACCCTTGAGGAGATTGAAGAAAGAGAACGTCTGGCAGCGCTTGAGAAAGCAAAGCTTGTTACCACTTATAATTCCGTGCAGGCCAATGTGGATGATACCACGCTTCTTGCTGCAATCATTCAGTGTGAAGCAGGAAACCAGTGCTACGAAGGAAAGCTTGCAGTCGGTGCAGTTGTATGTAACCGTATCAGAAGCGGAAGCTTCCCGAACAACGTTCATGATGTAGTTTACCAGCGCGGACAGTTCACTCCTGCAAGTAGCGGAAGTCTTGCCAGGGCTTTGGCAACCGGAATCAGTGATTCCTGCCGCCAGGCAGCAGCGGAAGCACTTGCCGGTGCAACGAATGTCGGTAATGCATGCCACTTCAGAAGATCCGGTGGACGCGAAGGCGTTACAATCGGAGATCACGTATTCTATTAATAAATTGATAAACAAAACCTGAAATCCCGGTGGAGAAATCCGCCGGGATTTTCTTGTGCCGGAGATCGCCACGGGGATGTCGCCACAGGGATGTCGCCACAGGGACAGTCCCTCTGGTGACATTTGGGGTTACATCCACCGGGATTTGTGATACACTAGTAGTATCTTTTTTCTATAGAAGACAGGGAGGTAAGATTATGGCAGTCAGCTTAAAAGGAAGGGATTTCCTTACATTAAAAGATTTCACGAAGGAAGAAATTGAATATCTGCTTGACCTGGCAGCAGATTTGAAAGAGAAAAAGAAAAACGGCATACTCACAAAAGATGCCTTAATGGGTAAAAATATTGCGCTCATATTTGAAAAGACTTCCACCAGAACCCGCTGTTCGTTTGAGGTTGCGGGACATGACCTGGGTATGGAAGTAACGTATCTGGATCCCGCGGGCAGCCAGATCGGAAAAAAGGAATCCATTGCGGATACCGCAAGAGTATTAAGCCGTATGTTTGACGGTATTGAATACCGTGGTTACGGTCAGTCTATTGTCGAGGAACTTGCAAAGTACTCGGATGTGCCGGTTTGGAACGGACTGACCAATGAATATCATCCGACACAGATGCTTGCAGACCTCCTTACAATCCGTGAGCAGCTCGGCAGACTGGAAGGTGTGAAATTAACATACATGGGTGATGCCCGTTACAACATGGGTAACTCGTTGATGATTGCGTGTGCAAAAATGGGCATGCATTTTACCGCGTGTGCACCGAGGGCTTATTTCCCGAATAAGAAGCTGATTGCAGAATGCGAAGAATATGCAAAAATTTCCGGCGCAACGCTTACATTTGAAGAAGATGTAAAGAAGGGCACGGAAGGCGCGGATGTTATTTATACGGATATCTGGGTATCCATGGGCGAACCGGATGAGGTTTGGCAGGAGCGTATTGATGCGCTTCGTCCTTACTGCGTCACGATGGATGTCATGAAGAACGGTGCGGATGATGTGATTTTCTTACACTGCCTACCTTCGTATCATGATCGCAATACTACCATCGGCAAGGCTGTCGGCGAGAAGTTCGGCCTGATGGAACTGGAAGTTACAAATGAAGTGTTTGAGTCTTCTTATTCCAAGGTTTTTGACGAGGCAGAGAACAGAATGCATACCATCAAGGCAATGATGGCAGCTACTTTGGGCGCATTCGAGAAATAAAATTGTCACCAGGGGGACAGTCCCTGTGGTGACATTTAGGAGAAATATGGAAAGAGTTGTAATTTGCGGGGCAAATGCCTACGAGCAAAAGTATTATTTTAATAAGGATTTCGATAAAATACCGGACTCCATGAAGGATGAACTGCATATCATCTGTGTGCTGTTTACGGAAGAAGCTGGCGGAATCTTTACCATTGGATTTGATGATGAAGGCGAACTTTTCATGGAAACAATGGCGGAGGAAGAAGATATCACCTACGATGAGATTGCCGCAGGAATGCTGGTAAAGCAGATCCGCGATAACCGGCAGGAGATGTTTGAGGCACTGTCTCTTTACTACAGGGCGATTGTGCTGAAAGAACCGATTGATTCACTGCTTGGAGAAGACGGTGAGTAATTTTTTTTGATGTCGCCATGAGGGCAAATTGTCAGCTACGCTGACAACTTTAGTCCCGGTGGCGACAAAAATAAAACGTCACCACGGGGACAGTCCCGGTGGTGACATTTACGGGAGAAAAATATGATTCTGTGTATCGATGTAGGAAATACGAATACAAATTTCGGTGTATATGAAGACGAAAAGCTTCTGGTGATGTTTAAACTGACGTCAAAACTCGACAGAACATCCGATGAGTTCGGACTCAGCATCAGCGAACTGTTGCGTTTGAACAATATTGAAAAGGGACAGATTACAGGAGTCTGCATTGCGAGTGTTGTTCCGAATGTAATGCATTCCCTGATTACAGCAATTGAGAGATATTTAAATTGCAGACCCATCATTGTCGGACCGGGAACGAAAACGGGTATCAGTATCAAAACCGACAATCCGCGTGAACTCGGTGCGGACCGTATTGTAGATGCGGTTGCTGCTTATAAAAAATACGGCGGACCGGTTCTGGTGCTTGATTTCGGAACAGCGACCACATACGATCTGATTACGGAAGACGGTTCCTTTATTGTCGGCATTACGGCACCCGGAATCAGGATTTCCGCGAAGGCACTCTGGGAAGATACGGCGAAACTTCCGGAAATTGAAATCAAGAAACCGGCATCCATCCTTGCTACGGAAACCGTATCCTCCATGCAGGCAGGTCTTGTTTATGGCCAGATCGGACAGGCAGAATACATCATTGAAAAGGTAAAAGAAGAGAGTAAACTCGATAATATCAAGGTTATTGCAACCGGCGGACTTGGCAGGATTATCAGTGAAGAAACCAAGAAGATTGATGTTTATGATCAGTTCCTTACCCTGGAGGGACTCCGCTTAATATACGAGAAGAATCATCGATAAATCGAGTAGGGTAATCCCCTGCTTATAAAAAATGTCGCCAGAGGGACAGTCCCCGTGGCGACAAAAATAAAATGTCACCAGAGGGACAGTCCCTGTGGTGACATCGAAAGGCGAAGCAATGCAAATTGGCAACGTCACACTCCCAAATCCATATATACTGGCACCAATGGCAGGCGTTACCGACCTGCCTTTTCGTGTGTTATGCGCAGAAATGGGCGCTGGGATGGTGTGCACGGAGATGATTTCCGCCAAAGCCCTTTCCTTTAAGAATAAAAATACATACGCCATGCTGAAAACTGCCCCGGAAGAGGGAATCGTATCCTTGCAGATCTTCGGGTCCGAGCCGGAGCTGATGGGTGAAGTGGCAGCTACCCTTGAGGAATATTCTTTCCAAATCCTGGATATCAACATGGGATGTCCGGTACCGAAAGTGGCGGGCAACGGGGAAGGAAGTGCACTGCTTAAGGATCCGGCGCTTGCGGGAAGAATCATGAAATGTGTTTCTTCTTCCACAAAGAAACCGGTTACGGCCAAAATCAGACTCGGATTCGACAAGGACCATATTAATGCCGTGGAAGTTGCAAAGATATTGGAAGATAACGGAGCCGCTGCAATTACGGTACATGGCAGAACGAGAGAGCAGTATTATTCCGGGGAAGCGGACTGGGAAGCAATTGCGAAAGTAAAAGAAGCAGTTTCCATACCGATAATCGGGAACGGAGATGTGAAGGATTCGGAAAGCGCCCGGAAGATGTTCGAAATTACAAACTGTGACGGAATTGCAATCGGACGTGCAGCCCGCGGAAATCCCTGGATTTTCCGCAATTTCACACAGGAAGCTGATAGTAGCGCATTTCATGACGCAGGTTTTTCTGCCGATATACAGAAAACCGCTACCACGATTTCCGCCACAAACATGTCTGCCAATGCCCAGATGACCGGTAAGCCCCACTGGCCGGAGCTTTCCGCCATGATACTCCGCCACGCAGAGATGCTGGTGGAAGAAAAAGGCGAGTATACAGCCATACGCGAGATGCGACAGCACATTGCGTGGTACAGTGCCGGGATGCGAGGAGCTACGGCACTCAGGAGAAAAGTCAACGAGATTAATACCCTGAACGATTTACAGCGGATTCTCTCCGAGAATCATACGAATTAGCCTGCACAGAAGAAGATAAAAAAAGTTTAAAAAACCCATAAATTTGTTGGACATCCGTTGGACATACAAGTGTATAACTGTAATCGAAAATCAGACATTATATATGATATTAATTGATTTATCAGCAGTATTCAGGTGCAGAATGTATCAATACTTAAGCAATCATTTTTCATATAAGGAGAGGTGAATATTATGCCGAATTACAGTCAGATGTCAGCCAAAGAACTCGGACAGGAGCATCGTCAGAAATTAATTGAATTAGACAAACTCAAAATGAAAAATCTGGACAATGCATGTGCAGAGATTTTTTTCATGCAGCCTTTGGTTGATTTCTTAAAAAAGGGTATTCTTTCGAAGACCAAAGGTATAGACAACCAGGACAACCAGATTGAAACATGGCTGAAGAGTCGTGAAACGAAGAACAGACTTGTTGCAATGATGGAACTTGAAGAAAAGGCTGTGAACATCATAAAGCTTGGCTGTAAGCTGCAGGAAAATAAAGAACTCACCATTAAAGAGTGGGAGACTCTGGAGGCAGATGCAAGGCGGGTTGCCGACATTACATCGGGAGTCATGAGAGTCAATAATTTTACCGATTTTGATGAAACTGCCGAAATTCCTTTAAAGCAGATGATTGCGCCGGCGAAAGACGGAAAAGATCTTTATACCCTCAGCGCCATGATGGGAAGTTATGCCCTGTCCATGCAGCCGATTTCGACGACGTATATTTCCAAAGAAACCGGTTTGGAGGAGAAATATAAGCTTGACGCATTAACCCCGGAACAGGGCGAATTAAACAGCCTCGTTTCCGCACTGGATGCAAGGGTTTCCGAATACGTATACAACGCAAAGAAGGAAGTAAAGAATGCGGAAAAACTAAATAATCCGGAACTATTAAAAGAAAAAGAAGCAGAATTATACAATGCCATGCAGATGAAGAGGGATTGCGTGGTTGTTATGAAGACCGGATATACTGCGATTAAGCCGGAAGAGTGGAAGGCGTATGCCAATAAATTTGTGGACTTCGTTGAGCAGTATAAAGACCATGAGGCAGTCGGATTTGTAAAAAATCTCCCGGCCTTCGAACACGTGAAAGCAAACTTTATTAATCCCGTAGCCAAAGCAGGAAATATCATTGAAAACAACATAAACGCAAACAATATTAACGCAAACGAAATCAACAACAATATCGAAAACGACAATAACATAAATATCAATATTATAGACAACAAGTCCGAGAATAACGATCTCAATGACCTTGAGGACAGAATCGAAGATGTCAACGATATCGACGGGGAAGAACTGAATGATAATCAGCAAAAAGAACCCGAAGAAGAGTTGACCGAAGAGGAAAAACAAAAAAGAACAGTAAAAGAGAATGCCATCAAAGCACTGGTAGAAAGCCAGTCCGAAGATGATAAAAAGCTCGAAAAAAGAATTAAATTAAATGAAGACGAGAGAATTCTTTCGGGCAAAGTCATGAAATATAATGATACATACGGAGTTTTTTCACTTGTCCGCAACGTCAGAATGCCGGAACTCTTTACGGAGATTCAGTTAGATGATACCAAGGGTGAGAAGATTAAAGTTGTAAACCTAAACGGTATGGACTCCGTTCAGGCATCCGGCAAGAGAGAGGAGCTTTCTTTCAATATCGACCGCATCGGAGCAACTCCGGAAAAATCGGCAGTTCTTTACGGAATGCTTGAAGGCTGGAAAAAAACCATGGCAAAGGATCTGGAAACGTTTCGGAAACTGCTTGAGAACACGCAGGATAAACCCGACGCGAATTTTAATAGTTTCAGAACTGAGGGACCGAGAGACTATCAGCAGCTTGCTCAGGCAATTTCCAATTGCAGGAATCTTCTGAATACTGAGGGTACATCTCCGAACCGACTCCTTGCTGCATTTACAGATCTTAAGAAAAAAGAAGATAAATATGTAAGCAAACATACGCCCGTATGGCGCGGTCATACATCCGAGCAAACCGCGGAGCGCTTCAAAATTATTCAGAGCATGAGCGAACTTACTGCAATTCATAATAACCTGTTCAAAGATACGCTTACGAAACTGAATGCAAATATGAAGGCAGTTGCGGAAAAGGAACATAACAGAGCCGACAGAAATCTCGTTGCCGGAGATCTCAATTTCCGTTCTCTTAAGCAAAGAGTAAACGCGCCTTTCGGACAGGCAATTAATGATGATCCCGACAATGCGATGATAGCAGAGAACAACTCGAAAAAGGAAGAACTGAACAAGCTCGGACAGGCAGCTATGGAATCCGCAAAGAATAAGGCAGAGAAGAAGATGCTAACAGACCGCTTCGTCAGAAAGACCGGTCTTGACACGGAAGAGAAACGGATTAATTTTGATCCTTACAGGAATCCTGATCGTGATGTGGAAATAGCTGCAAAGAACTTCCTTGCACAGAAATACTTAAAACTGTTGAATAAAAAGGATATGGAATTGGAAGACGTAATCGGCTTAAACGAGCAGATTCGCGTGAAGCCGTTTGAGAAGGAGTTAAAATCTCTTTCCAACGATCCGTATTTTGGGATAGTAGTCAGAAAGAATCCGAAGGACTGGGTTACCAAATGGGCCTTTGTAGATGAGTTGTCGGAACAATACAAACAGAAAGCGAAAGAAGATGTCATTGATTATTCCGATGAGGAAGGACTTCGCCAATTGTATGATGAAATTGACGATATTTTAAATCCGAGGGAAAAGCTATCAAATGATGTTCCCGGAGAAGGGATTATTTATGATGAAATGGAGAATAACAAGCCGTTAAGCAAAAGGGAAAGTGAATGGAAAGCCCATACCGTTCTTGCAGAGCATCTTGTAAACATTGCCATCACTAAGCCGGAAAATGCAGACGTTCTCCATATGCTTGCCAATACACCGGAAGAAGACAGAGATATTATCTATGAGGATGTTGCGGATTATCTTATGCATATATCGGCGAAGCTTCCCGATAATCCGAATAAATTACAGAACGCTGTAAAAGACAGGATGAGCAACTCCCTCCTTGCAAGCTCTGTTGCAAGGCGTGTTCGGAACTACTATGAAACCTATGCCGTCATGGATAAGGAAAGCCTGGAATTTGATGTTAAAACGAAGTTCCGGGAAGCTGTGAGAGAAGCAAAACTCGCGAAGCAGGCAGGTAAGCCCAATGCTATCGGGAATGTGAAAGGAAAACCGAGTGGGGATACAAAAGCAATAAAGAGAAACGGCCCCGTAAAGGGAGGACCCCAGTGATGATGTCAGACAATATTCCTTTGTCTGTACTTATATATATGTACTTATATAAATGTTGACACTTTCAACTGCATTGTATATAATCGTTTTTGTTCCTAAGAACCATCAATGAAGGGGAGAATTAACCATGGAAGAAAAGAAGAACCTGCTTACACGTGAAGGTATTCAGAAATACGAAGAAGAACTTGCTCATTTAAAAGAGACCAGAAGAAAAGATATTGCTGAGAAATTAAAAGATGCAAGAGCGCAGGGCGACCTTTCCGAGAACGCAGAATATGATGCAGCGAAGGATGAGCAGCGTGATATCGAGGCAAGAATTTATGAACTCGAGCAGCTTTTAAAGAACGCTGAAATCGCAGACGAGGATGATACCGACAACAAGAAGATTTCCTTCGGTATGACTGTTGTTGTGATTGATTTGGAAACCAAAGAAGAGGAAACCTACACCATTAAAGGTGCCACTGAAGCAAACAGCCTTCAGGGAACCATTTCCAACGAGTCTCCGCTTGGCAAGGCATTAATCGGTGCAAAGAAGAACCAGACGGTTGAAGTGGAGTGTCCGGCAGGCGTACTTAAGTATAAAGTTAAGAGCTTTTCCAAGGCAAAAAAAGAGAAATAAAATCACTCCATATACATTACGTTGAGTCTAAAAAGGATTCCGCAGGGAATCCTTTTTAAAACATTACAGAAAGAATGCATTTACAGAAAGAACGAAGGGACAGTCATGGCAGAGAATAATCAGAATCAGAACAATAATCAGAAAGGAAACGCACCCGCAGAGCAGGATATCGGACAGCTTTTAAAGGTACGTCGTGAGAAACTTGCGAACCTTCAGGCAGCAGGCAAAGATCCTTTTGTGATTACCAAATACAATCAGACACATCACTCCACCGAAGCGAAGACCGAGTACGAAGCACTTGAAAAAGATTTAATCGGTGACCGTCCGGAAGTAAATACCGACGGTATGGAAGAGGCGGATGCAAGAGCCGCAAAGAAGGCTGATTATGAAGAAAAGCGTGCCGTCATGGATGCCAATCCGATTCATGTAAGCATCGCAGGCAGACTCATGAGCAAGCGTGTCATGGGAAAAGCATCTTTCGGAAATGTACAGGATAAGCTCGGAAACATTCAGGTATATGTATCCCGTGACGGAATCGGCGAAGAATCTTATGCAGATTTCAAGAAATATGATGTGGGTGATATCATCGGTGTGGAAGGTTACGTATTCCGTACCATGATGGGCGAGATTTCCATCCATGCGGAAAAGGTAACACTGTTAAGTAAGTCCTTACAGATTTTACC
>CADANR010000009.1 GCA_902789265.1 uncultured Lachnospiraceae bacterium
TGACCTGTCGGTAACCAATCCACGTATATCAGAGTGGCCAATGCCGGGAACTGATACCCCGAGGCTCTTTCCGGATGCCTTCAGCAACAATTTAATAAGCTTGTGGTGATCTCTGAAACTTTGTACTTGACAGGAGGTCATTACATATCAGTTATTAAATATAAGGAAAAAATGAAAGCGGAGAATGATTGTGAAAAAGAAATTGTTATTATTAGTATTTGCTACAACGATGATTTTTTCTTTGGCTGGCTGCAATAAGACTAGCCAGGAAGAGAGTGCTGCACCTGCGAATGGGCCTATTGTATTATTTTCCGAGCCGACTTCGGGTGAGTCATCCGAGATAGCTGCATCCGAGACAACTGCATCCGAGATTGTTGTAGTTGCAGAAGAATCCGGAAGAGCGGACGGGGAACGTTTTGAAGCAACGATTATGCTGGAGGGTATGGAAGAAACCGTTCAATATGAGCATGTAAAGAATGAAGATATCGGATTCGAGATGGATTATGATTACGAATCCTTCACGAGAACTACAGGGGATAATTCCGATATTTTTGTATCAGCCTATGATGATGCCGAAAACCCGATGAATTATATGAGAATATGGTATATGGATGAAACAGTCGACGGCATGATTGAATGGTTTGAGTCCGAATTTGAAAATTACGAATTTGAAGTGCAGGATTATACGCTGGAGAATGCAGGTGTTTGTAAAAGAATTCCTGCGGAAGTAATCAAGGGCACGAACAATATGGCCGATGAACTTCAAATGGTTTATATTATTCCTGCAGGAAAGGGTTGTATTGTTGTCCGTGAACACTATGCGATTGAAGCAGCTGAGGGATTCGGAAGCAGGTTCAAACAAATGCTGAATACACTTAAGGTGATTAAATAATCCAAGCCGTGGAAAAGTTGTAAAAAAACCAATTCTCAGATAGAATAAGTACGGATTAATGTGATTTTCAGAATAGGAGATGAATGGAATGAAGAATAATCTGAAAGTGGGGAAGAAAGGAATCAAGGTTGTAGAAGATGTTTAATTTTTTGACTTATGCAATCATCCTTTTGGGTTTGATTGTATTCATCGGTTTTGTGAACGAGAAAATGACAAAACTGACTTATGAAATCTCGCTGATGCTGTTTTCGGTTGTAGTGGGTGCCATTCTGGCAATTGTATTCGCACTTGTTAAAAACCAGACAGTGCGGGAACTTATAGATACCATTCGGGTCTTTAATCTGGAAGAATTCCTGATGAACGGTGTTCTTTGCTTTATGCTTTTTGCAGGTTCGTTCCGAATGCGTCTTTCCGATTTTAAGAGACTTGCCAGGCCAATCGGAGTACTTGCATTCCTTTGTACGTTCTTAGGCGCGGTATTCTACGGAGGCCTGTTTTACTTGGCATCACAGATTTTTAATCTGCCGTTTTCTCTTCCGATGTGTTTGATGTTCGGAAGTATCGTGGCTCCGACCGATCCGATTGCGGCAACCAGTATCCTAAATAAATTCGGACTTCCCAAGGATATCAGCTTTGTTTTGGAGGGAGAATCCCTTTTAAATGACGGTGTCGGCGTTGCGCTTTTTGTCTGCTTTTCCAACATGGTAAAAGCACAGAAACAGGCAGGAGAGGGATTTTTCGTGGTTTTATTCCGGGAAATTTTGGGCGCTGTATTAATCGGAGTAGCTGTAACCGCACTCTGTTATCTGATTTTTAAATTCACCAAAGACTGCAGACGAAGGATTTTCATCAGTCTTTTTATGGTAGCTCTTGCATATGGCCTGTGTGAAATCTTTGACTGCTCCGGTTGCATTGCATCCGTAGTATGCGGAGCTTTGTTTGCAACCTTCCGCGGAAACGAGGAAGTAAAACACGGTAAAATGGAACTGGAAGATTTTGACTCGTTCTGGGAAACCATTGATAATCTCTTAAATTCCATTCTGTATGTAATATTAGGATTGTCGTTTATCCGAATCCTGCAGATGCCGCATGTAATTCTTTTATCACTGGTGGCAATTCTTTGCAATACCGTCGGTCGTGCGGGAAGCGTTTTCTCAAGTACATTCCTGATGGGGAAACTGCCGGATAATTATAATAAGCCGGGTTTTACCCTGTTATTTACCTGGGGAGGTTTAAAAGGCGGTTTATGTATTGCACTGGCGATGAGTACGTTCTCGATGCTTACGAAAGAGGAGTACCATATCATCTTAGGCTGTACATATGCCATCGTATTCTTCACCACCATTATTCAGGGCTTAACGGTCAAGAAGGTGTATGATGGAATTACGAAACGGATGAGTTCGAAAGCCGCGGTATGATTCCGTTTTCATTAAGCGGGCGAATCCGCTATGATTTAGTACAAGTTCGGACAAGTACAAGCATCGTATTTAAACGTGAATGTGTAAATTATAACTGAGTAAATATAACTGCATAGATTATAAATGTGTAATTTAAAATTTATAAATTATTAATTGCATAAAAGTATAAACTGTGTAAAGCGTAAAAAGGAAACGGAAATGGAAAGTGAAAAGAAGACAAAAGGGAAGAAATTTCTCCGGAATATACTGATCACAATCGGTGGAATTGTTGTCGTGCTGGTAATTGCATATCTGATTTATAACAGGCATATGCACTATGAAATCGAGCCGCATGAATCCTATAACGTAGATGTGATGGATCAGGAGGGAAGATCATATTCGGATTATTCCACGGTATATATGACAAAGGATATTTCTCCGGAAGGACTTATGAGAGCCTATGATGCGCTTGGTGTTGAAGTGACCGGAAAAGTTGCGGTAAAGCTCTCTACCGGTGAGGCAGGAAATCCGAATCATTTAGACCCGCAATTGATAAAGGATCTGGTTCACAGAGTGGACGGAACAATTGTAGAATGCAATACCGCATATAGCGGTTCCAAGAGACTGGAAACCGAAATGCATATGCAGGTGGCAAAAGACCATGGTTTTACGGATATTGCGGAAGTGGATATTATGGACCGTGACGGACATATGGTGATTCCTGTGGAAGGCGGTACCATATTAAGCGAAAACTGGGTCGGACAGAATCTTGCAAATTATGATTCCGTACTGGTATTAACGCATTTCAAGGGTCATCCCATGGGCGGCTTCGGCGGAGCATTAAAGAATATCTCCATCGGTATCGCATCCAACGAAGGTAAGGTTCGCATTCATTCCGGCGGAAAGATGACGAAACCGACCATTACAAAGGCAGCGTTAATAACAAACCAGGACGTATTTACCGGCGCCATGGCAGAGGCGGCCAAGTCCGTTTATGATTATGAAGGACATGGTGAGAAAATTGTATTTATCAGCGTAATGAATCGTATGTCGGTTGACTGCGACTGCGTATCCGAACCCGCGGAAGTGGATATGCACGATATCGGAATCTTTGCATCGTTAGATCCGGTAGCCCTCGATCAGGCATGCATTGACAAGGTATTTGAAGCAGAAGACGGAGGTTCCCTGCAAAACAGAATTCTTTCGAAAAACGGACTCCATATTTTAAGTCATGCCGAAGAAATCGGTTTCGGAAACCGCACATATCAGCTTATCGATATAGACGAGGACTAGGATGGTCGCGGAAATACTGAGACGTGAATTTCTGTATATCGGATATTATTTTGTGCGCCAGCTTTCCCAGATTTTCTGGTACTGGGTAGCCGGTATGATTATCGGTTCCGTCGTATCCGTTTTCTTCAAGGATAAAATTCATACCCTGATGCGAAACATGAAAGACGGAGGCGCCGGTTTTTTAGGGATTGTTCTGGCATCGATCTTAGGAATTGCATCGCCGCTATGCATGTACGGAACGATTCCGATTGCGGCATCGTTTTCCAAAAGCGGAGTGAAGGATGAATGGCTTGCGGCATTTATGATGAGTTCCATCCTTCTGAACCCGCAGTTAATTATTTACAGTGCGGCGCTTGGGACACCTGCCTTGCTGGTAAGAATTATCAGTTGTTTTCTTTGCGGAATTACGGCGGGAGTCTTAATCCGGATTTTTTGTAAGAAGAAATCGTTCTTTGATTTTAAAGGCTTTGAAGAACCGAAGAATAAGGATACGGATCCGAATTTATTCCTTCGCTTTTTAAAGAATTTATGGCGTAATCTGAAAGCAACCGGTCTGTATTTTTTAATCGGTGTTTTATTATCTGCCCTGTTTCAAAGATATGTACCGGAAAAGGCAATGACCTTCTTTTTTGGTGGGAACGAGGCCTGGGGTGTACTGATGGCAGCTACCGTCGGTGTCCCGCTTTATGTCTGCGGAGGCGGCACCATTCCGATTCTGCAGTCCTGGCTTGCGAGTGGAATGAGCATGGGCAGTGCGACTGCATTTATGATTACCGGACCGGCTACAAAGATTACGAATTTAGGTGCACTGAAAGCGGTATTGGGAATTAAGAATTTCATTCTGTACTGGGTGTATGTGATTCTGTTTTCTCTGCTTTCGGGACTTTTGGTAAACTTGATATTTATGTTATTCCGTTAAGATAAGATAACAGCAAATGAATTTAGTTAATAACTGAAATGCGGAACAGGAAGCTGTAGGAATAAACAGTAAGAGAGTTTTGCATTAAATCAAGGGGGTACAAAATGGCAAGAGTATCAACAAAGGAAAACAAATCCATTTATCAAAGAATTCGCGAGGAAAAAGGACTGAGTCGTGAGAAAGCCAGTGAGTTGCTGGAATATATCACTCCGGAGCGTCTTGAGAGAATCGAGAACAGCAAATTCGATGCAAAGCCCGATGAGATTATGACGATGGCAGAGAAGTATCAGATGCCGCAGCTTTGCAATTATTACTGTGCAAACGAATGTGCCATCGGAAGACATTATGTGCCCGAAGTGCAGATGAAGGATTTATCGCAGATTGTCCTTGAGATGCTGGCATCCCTTCATTCGATTCAGAAAAGTCAGGACCGTTTAATTGAGATTACAGCGGACGGAAATATTGAGAAAGAAGAAGTGGAAGATTTCGTAACGATTCAGGAAGAACTTGAAAAAATCTCTCTTTCCGTGGAAACCATGCAACTTTGGGTGGAGAGGAAGCTTTCTTCCGGAACGATTGATGAACAGGCATACAAAGATGCCGTTGAGAAGAGGAAAGCCAAATGACAGACGGTGAAATCAGCAAATATATGAAAACACTTTCCGGTTTTATGATCGGAAGCTTTGCCTTATGGTGTTTAATAATCCTGTATCAGCTGATTGCGGGTATTTTTACAATCTTCTGGGGATATGGCGTAGGAACACTCCTTCTTATGGTGTATAACTTAATCGGCGTGATCCGTTATGCAAGAACGATTGATGTAATCCGCAAATGCCATACCGTAGAAGAAGCGGAAGCTGTTGTGAAATACTTTGAGAATTCGATTCCCATCTGCTGGGTATTCATGTTCGTCAATCTGATTTTCGGCGGAGTGCTTGGATTCGTCGGAAACCTTTACGATTTAATTCTTGCCTATCAGGTGAAAAAGAAAAAGGCAGAACTGCTCGGTCAGAAGACTACGTTCTACGGCAGTTACAGAGAAGAAGAGTAAACACAAAGCAGTATATTCAAAGCAGAAAAAATAAGCCATTGTATTGTTAAGCAATACAGTGGCTTTTTGAATGAATTAGTTTAAAGAATAAGAATGAAAGCAGGTTACTGAATTATATTAGAAAGAATGTATCCCGGAATTACCACAATGATAAAGAACGCCCAGCTGATTAAGGTAAAAACTTTGATGAATTTCTTCCCGTTTCCGGGATATTCTCTGACATAAATACGGTAATTGATGACACTTGCTAACGACCCGATTAGGGAGACCAGACCTGCGGTATCCGCACCGTAAATGAGAGCCGTGAAATTATCGGTGAACGGGTATAATACTATGGTTGCGGGCACATTCGAGATGACCTGTGAAAGTACCAAAACGGAAATGTATTCCCGGCCTTCCACAATCTTTTCCAGAAAATCATAAATCTTCGGATGCCCGGTAATGGCGGAAGAGAAGATAAAGAAGCAGAGGAAAGTTACAAGAAGTACATAGTCGACTTTGATAAAAAGTTTAATGTTTAGGATTGCCACGGTAATAATCACCACAAGAATTGCAAACGGCCATAATCTGGTCCTTGATACAATCGTCCAGATAATTAATGCAAACAATATAAGATACCCGATTCTACGGGGACGGAGCTTCGGATCCCAGTCTTTTGTTACTTCTTTTTCTGTATAAAGAATTTCTTCTTTCAGATTTTTCCGGTATAAGAACAGAATAAATAAGATTAATAGGATGCCGGAACCCACGCAAAGCGGGGACATGATCATAATAAAATGGCCGGCGCTTTTTTGGGACTGTTCATACAAAAACAGATTCTGCGGACTTCCGAACGGCATAAGAAGAGAGCCGCGGATTGCTGCAATATTTTCGAATGTAATGACGGGAAGAATATAATGTTCTTTTTTGCCGGCACGGAATAAAAGGATGGTCAGCGGAACAAAGATAATTAAGGATACATCGTTTGTTACGAACATCGAGGAGAAGAAGACTCCGAATACCAGAAACAGACTCAGTACGGGAAGGGCTTTGAATTTAGTTGCAAAACGAATCACCGGGCGGAATATGTTTTCCTGCTTAAAGCCTTCCAAAACAGTCAGCATCATAAAAAGAGTTCCGAGCGTATGCCAGTCGATTTTAGTAAGGAAATCAGCCTTTGGGGGCGTGATGAACAAAGAAATCAATGCGGCAAGCACCGAAACGGTCAACATGGGTTCTTTTTTCAGAAATTCAAACACTTTTTTCATGCTTTCATTATAACACAGTAAGAAAAATGTAGTATAATAACTATGTATGTTTTTTTTTTTTTTTAATGCGAAGAAATACTTGTAATGCCTGTTTTTATATGGAATTACAGTATGCAGGAGCGTAAAAAATGAGAAATTTTGAAGATTGTCTTAAAAATGACGAATTGAGCATAAAGCTTCGGAAAAGTGACAGAACGCTTTATGCAGCCGGTGTCGGCTATATGGGACTTGCAATCTGGTCCGTAGTCAGGTTGTTTCTGGCGGCATATATAAGATATGAGTCGATTGCAGCTTATATTGCCAAAACCATTACGGAAATTGTGGATGATTCAAACGGCAGTATTGACGAGTCTTTGGCAAAAATACTGTTAGGTATTATTTTTGGAATGATATTGTTTTTTGGTGCTTTATTTGTAGCGTTCTTTCTCTGGCTGGAAGTTTTTATCGGGTTATCGGCATGTAAGGAGTCCGTCGGAAAAAAGAAAGGTGTGGTTTATCTTGTTTTTGCATTTATTATGCTGGCTTTTGAGATACTCGGGATATATACCTGTGTGGAAACAATCAGTTCCCTGGTTTACGGGGTGGATCCGAGTGTATTCGGAAATATAGGAAATGAAGTCGGAGTCGATGAACTTGAGGTACTGGTTGCGACTATGAGTAACGCTATAGATGAGGCACTTGATTCTTTTGCAACCCTTCTTCTTTCCATTACAAGTACAATTATCCTTTTGGAACTGATTATCAATGCATTCAAGGTAAAGGGTTTACGCAGGAAAATTGCAGCGGGAGGTAAGGTAAATGAACACTGATTTTCATTATTACGCAACCTACACAGCTGCAATACTTGCAGGTTATACCCATGAAGAGGCATGCGAAATCTGTTACAGTGCGCAGTTTGTGGATCTTTGCTCAAAGACATTTCTTGCAAGTGTTAAAGGTCCGAAAGCTGCGGCTACATCGCAGCTTTCGGTGGAACTGGTGGAACAGAAGACCGATATTATGGGACTTCAGGATATTACAAGAATATGGGCCTCCTTTCATTTTCTCCCATATGATCTGTATGCAGAGAAAAAGCATTGCTCGAAGATATACCGGAATAAGTATCGGCTGATTTGTAATTCAAACGGAGCGCTTGTTGCAGATACCGTGAATCTGGCAAAGGGGAGAAGTCTGCAGGCTGTCGGAATTGCCATGCATGTAACGGCGGATACATGGGCTCATAAATATTTTGCGGGAACCCCGTCAATGACAATCAACAATACGGACAGACATTTCTATGAAATCATTCCGACGGAGGATTCCTATGAAATAAGACAGCTTAAGTTTTCCCATAATCCGGGTGTCAAGGATGATCCGGAAAACGGAATCTATGTCAATTCACTGTATCAGACAAGTGAAAGGACGGTTATGAATTTAGGACACGGAAGAGCGGGACATCTGCCGGATTACAGTTTTATCCGCTATAAATATCTTCCGGCATGGAATGAGTATAAAGAAGTATTGAAGGATAATCCGTCAGATTATATTCATGCGTTTGCCCAGCTTGTTTACGCCATGCAGTATCTTCGCGGTGTCAATGAAACATTTGAACTGAATACCTATGCATGGGATACGATTGAACCGTACAGGGAAGAAATCGAAGCGCTTTTGGAAAAACGCCAGACAGATGATGCAGCAGACTGGAAGGCGCTCGGCGAGAAAATATCCGGTGCCGAAATTCCGGATTTCGATCTGGAAAGATATAAAGCGGAATATATGAATGCAACCAAAGAAGAAAAAGCAGGGACTTTTCTGGGTAAATTTTTCCTGGGTGCGCTTGCACAGAAGAGTATGGTAACAGGAAAAATATATAAATCCGGAAATCCGATTGCCGGTGTTTCCGTTGATTATGAAAAGAACGGTTTTGCCGGAATTAAGGATTATATGAAACTGGTTGAGTATTCGAACGGAGGAAAGAAAGATGAGTAAAGGAAAACGTGTTGGATCTGTCCTTGTCGGATTACTGACAATTCTTTTGTCCCTTCTGCTGTTTCTTTTGCCTGAAATCGGCATGGTTGTAATCATTGTAGTGATTGCATTTACCTTAACCTTTTACGGACTCGGATTATTAACATTGTATTCCGCGCTTACCCGGCATATGGTCGGAGGAAAATATATATTATATCTGGGAATGGTGGTATTCAGCCTGGGACTTTTGACATTTACAATGACCGGTGTGCGTACACTTCCGGTTTTTATCTATCTTTTTGCCATGTTTATTTTCTCCGGTGCTTTGGATGTGATGAAAGCATTCGAAGAAAAGAAAAACAAAGCCCCGTTTTGGATTCCCAGACTTCTTTTCGGACTTCTTGCCATATCGCTCGGAATCCTGTCTGTAATCTGCTGCTTTTTCTTAAAATCACAAGAGGGACTGACCGTCCTTTTCGCAATTGCTCTTTTATATAACGGATTTACGAGAATTATCAAAGCATTCCGCAAAACCTCGGTTGTTTATATTCAGTAATTAAATCATTTTTGGGAGAAAATGAAACATGTCTGAAGAAATCAGATACGATGCCTTTATCAGTTACAGACACTGTAATCCGGATAAAGAAATTGCAATTAAACTTCATAAAGCTCTGGAAAATTTCCGACTGCCGCATTCCGTTTCAAAGAAAATCGGAAAGCGGAAGTTGGAGCGTGTTTTTCGTGACGAGGCGGAGCTTGCCGTCAGTGCGGAATTATCCGAAGAAATCGAAAAGGCATTGCTTCATTCCGAGTACCTGATTGTCGTTTGTACACCGAGACTGCAGGAATCCGAATGGTGTATGAAGGAAATCGATACCTTCTTAAAAATCTCAGACCGTAATCACATACTGCTTGTTCTGGCGGAAGGAGAGCCGGAGGATTCCTTCCCGGAAATCCTTACGTATGAGGATGTGGAAAAAAAGACTGAGGACGGCCAGGTGGTTACCATTCGGGAAAAGCGGGAGCCGCTTGCGGGAGATTGCAGGGGGTATTCGGCAAGGAAACGAAAAGAAGCTTTTCAGAATACCGTAATGCGCCTTTGTGCTACTATGTTCGGAATTCATTTTGACGATTTAAAGCAGCGTCAAAAGGAAAGAAAAATGCGTTCAAACGGAATTGTCACTGCCCTGATTTTCCTTGTTGTTTTCTGTATCGGAGCGCAGAATACTTATTTTCTGACAAATGAAAAGAAACAGAAAGCACTTATAGAAGACAAGCTTGCTACGATTACGGCAAATTCTTCCATGGAACTGCTTGAGGACGGACGTAGAAAGGATGCAATTTATGTTGCAAAAAGCGTTCTTCCGAATAATTCTGAAAAGGGATTTAATCAAAATGCATACAGGGCATTGCAGAACGCGATGGGTATTTACTCCAGACCGGACTTATTCACGGCTGATAAAAATATTTCTGTTTTTTCCGATTATGTCTTCTTTAATTATGATGCAAGTCTGATCAGCACCTGGGATTCTCGGAATCAATTAAATGTAATAGACTCCGAAAAGGGGGAAATAGTCTGCAGTTGCCCGTTACAATTCGGAAGCGAAGCAGCGTTTTACGGTACGGACAGTCTGCTGTCCTATGAAGAGGGAAAACTTACGCTGATTGATATTTTCACAAATCAGAAAAAAGAAATAAAGATTCCGAAAACAGAAGACGATTTCATTTATAATCATTTGTATACGCTAAACGGCAGAGAGGAAACTGCAGTTCTTTTGGTGAATGGAATTGTTTACGGAATTATCGATGGGGTTTGCAAATATAAAATAGATCCTTCCGCTTTAAATATGGAATCCGGGAATACCGAGTTTAATGAAATCATTTTTTCCGAGAACGGAAAAGTTGCTATTGCGCGTGCTTATTCGTATGAAGAAGAAAAAACGACTTCATCCATAGTTGAATTTAAAACAAATACGGGAGAGATTCTATATAAATATGAAACAGAATTGGATGTGTCAGCAGTTGCACCGGTTGAAAACGGATTTTATTTTCTTCGGGTTGCAGGAGAGGAAGCGGAAAACGACGGTACTGAAATAATGTTTTTTGATATCGGAAAAGGGAGATTACTTTACAGTCAGTTTTTGCAGAAGGAATATTATTATTTAATTTCCTGTATCGGAGATACGGTTACGCTTTACGGCTCAGAAAAAATAGTCGTGTTGAATCGGAATCTGCAGGTTTTGAATTCCATGATGTCACGTCAATTTCCGGCTTCTGTTTTTTCCTATCAGGGAAACCCGGCTTTTATCATTGATGACGAAACGTCTTATATTTGGAACCCGGAGAGTAATTCTTTTAATAAAAAAATAATCACTTCGGAAAAAATAGAAATCTCAAACTCTGATGCGGCCTATCTTGATGAAAACAAATTCATGCTCTATCACTGGGGTAGTGATTATGTTACGGTATATAAAAAGAATGTAACGGATTGCCTTGTTGAAATAAAAGAATTCAGTTACCCGGAAGATGAATATTATGAAGATGAATATTCTGAAGAAACGGAGAATGACGGAGCGGAGACTGAAGAAGCGGATGTTTTTGCCGCAAATATATTTGCACAAGAGGGAGTTCCGATTGTCTTTACGGACACTACCGCTGATAAAAAGTATTATGTTTTGCAAATGCAGGATTTTCAAATCCGGTTTTATGATGTTGAGACGGAGGAGTGCGTAAGGAAAAACTATATTGCGGAAGGAACGCTCTGGGTTGCCGATTATTGTGAGAAATATGATTGTTACTTCCTTGAATTTTATGGCTGGAACGGATCGAGTATAGTTGTAATAGATTCTGATTTGAATTATATCGCATCTCTTTCGGAGTGTTATCTTTCATCCATTGATGGCGGTATAGACGGTGATCCCGTTGTCTGGTTTTATGATGACAACAGTGAGGAATCATTTTATTATTCTTTGAAACTGCTTGAATATGAAGAGGTGATACAAAAAGCCGACAATATGCTAGACGGATATGTACCGGACGGAAATACGCTGGAGAGATACGGATTGACACCGTAAAAAATGACCGAATTTAATCTGATCTTGACGAAAAACAGTCAGATTCGGTCAAATATTTGAGCGAATTTGGAGATTTTTACTAAAAAAAGAAAATTATTTTGTGAATATTTTTGATTGACTTTGACCGATTTTGACCGTATTATTATTCTTGTAAGGAATAAACGACAAAAATCGGTCATTTTATTTTGGAAGGAGGAACTCTATGATCTATACCGTAACTTTCAATCCTTCTTTGGACTACATCGTAACAGTGGATGATTTTAAGCTTGGCCTTACAAACAGGACCACATCGGAACTGACGCTTCCCGGCGGAAAGGGAATCAATGTGTCTATCGTTTTATCCAATTTGGGAATCGAGAATACGGCACTTTATTTTGCTGCGGGATTTGTCGGAGATGAAATTACCAGGCTGGTAAAGGAAAGCGGAATTTTAGCCGATGCAATTCCGATTGAAGAAGGGTGTTCGAGAATCAACTTAAAACTGAAAAGCATTGACGGAACCGAGATTAACGGTATGGGACCGGTCATTGCGGCAGATAAGCTTAAGATTCTAATGGATAAGCTGGATGCCTTAAAGGAAGGAGACACGCTCTGTCTTGCAGGAAGCATTCCGTCGAGTATGCCGGGAACGATTTATTCGGATATCTGCTCAAAGCTTGACGGAAGAGGAATCCGTATTGTTGTGGATGCAACAAAGGACCTTTTGTTAAATGTCTTACAGTACCATCCGTTTTTAATTAAACCGAACAATCATGAGCTCGGTGAGATTTTCGGTGTGGAATTAAAGACGAGAGAAAGTGTTGTTCCATATGCGAAAAAACTTCAGGAGAAGGGTGCACGAAATGTTTTGATTTCGATGGCAGGCGAAGGCGGTGTATTGGTTGCGGAAGACGGAAGTGTGTCAATGTCCGAAGCTCCGAAAGGCAAACTGGTAAACGGTGTCGGAGCCGGAGATTCCATGGTAGCCGGATTCCTGTACGGGTATATGACGAAAGAAGATTATGAGTACGCCTTTAAGATGGGGCTTTCCGCAGGATCGGCAAGCGCATTCTCGGAGTACCTGGCAACGAAAGATGAAGTAGAAGCAGTTTATGAAACCATAAAATAAAGAAAAGGAGGAGAGAGTATGAGGATTACAGAACTTCTGGATAAGAGAAGCGTTGACTTAAATGCAGCGCCGAAATCCAAAAAGGAAGCCATGGACATGGCGGTAGAACTCATGGCAGCAAGCGGAAAAGTTCAGGATAAGGAAGCTTACCGTGCACTTGTTTACGCAAGAGAGGAAGAGAGTACAACCGGTGTCGGTGAAGGAATTGCAATCCCTCATGGTAAGGGTGACTGTATCGACAAGCCCGGTCTTGCGGCAATGATTATTAAGGATGGTGTGGATTATGAAGCGCTTGATGACGAACCCGTCAATATCCTTTTCTTAATTGCAGCACCGGACACCAAGGACAATGTGCATCTGGATGTGATGAGCAAATTATCCATGATGTTAATGGATGAGGATTTCCGAAACAACTTAATCAATGCAAAAGACGTGGATGAATTTCTCGCTGTGATTGATAAAGCAGACGAAGAGAAGAAGAGCGTGGATGAAGGCCTGGCGGATGTTGTAATTGAAGAAGGCAGTAAATACTTAGTTGCCGTTACATCCTGTCCGACCGGTATCGCTCATACCTACATGGCAGCGGAAGGTCTTGAGAAAGCGGCATCCAAAGCAGGAATTCCGATTAAAATCGAAACCCGCGGATCTTCAGGTGCCAAGAATCAGCTTACCGCAGACGATATCAGGGATGCACTCTGTGTTATCGTAACAGCGGATGCAAAGGTTCCGATGGAACGTTTCGCAGGAAAGAAAGTCATTCAGCGTAAGGTAGCAGACGGTATCAATAAGGCGGATGAACTGATAGCACTGGCACTGGCAGGAGACGCTCCTGTATATGCAGGCGGCGGTGAAGTAGAAGCAGAAAGCAAATCCTCCGAAAAGGGTGGTGCAGGACATAAGATTTATACCTGGTTAATGAGCGGTGTATCCCATATGCTTCCGTTCGTTATCGGCGGCGGTATTTTGGTAGCTTTGGCATTCCTGGTTGATACCATTGCAGGATACGGTGCAACAGGTGGCGGAGACTTCGGAAGTATTACTCCGCTTGCGGCATTCTTAAAGTATGTTGGCGGTCTGGCAATGGGGCTCATGGTTCCTGTACTTGCAGGCTATATCGCATATGCAATTGCTGACAGACCCGGTCTTGCGGTTGGTTTTGTCGGCGGTATTATCGCAGCAAGCGGTAATGCAATTCTGGCAAATTATACCTTCGCAGAAGGCGTTTTGCTTGACGGAAAGGCAGTCGGCGGATTCGGTCAGTTCTTAATGAAATTTGCATTCCAAAACGGCGGTAATACGGTTTCCGGATTCTTAGGCGGTATTGTAGCAGGTTTCCTGGCCGGCTTTATCGTACTCGGACTTCAGAAGATCGGAAATAAACTTCCTTCCGCACTGGATGGTTTGAAACCGACTCTGATTTATCCTTTATTCGGTATTCTGATTGAAGGAATCCTGATGTGCTTCATTTTCAACCCGGTAATCGGACTTGTAAATACCGGACTTGAAAAGGCCCTGACATCTCTCGGTGATGCAAATATGGTATGGCTGCTCGGTTTGATTCTGGGTGCCATGATGGCAATCGATATGGGTGGTCCGATCAATAAGGCAGCATATGTATTCGGAAGCGGAATGCTTGCACAGGCAGCACTTTCCACCGATCCGAATTTCCAGACAATGGCATACATTTCCATGGCAGCGGTTATGGCAGGAGGTATGGTTCCTCCGATTGGTATTGCACTTGCATGCCTGATTTTCCCGAAGAAATTTACGAAGGCAGAGAGAGGCAGTACGGTTTCCAACTTTGTAATGGGTGCATCGTTTATTACGGAAGGTGCAATCCCGTTCGCAGCAGCAGATCCCTTACATGTAATTCCCTGTACTATGGTCGGCGCAGGTGTTGCAGGACTTCTGACCGCACTCTTTAAATGCGAGCTGATGGCTCCTCACGGCGGCGTATTCGTATTCGCGACCGTAAAACATCCGCTTCTTTACATCTTAGCATGGATTGCAGGAAGTATCGTAACCTGTCTGATGCTGGGCGTCCTTAAGAAGAAAGCGGAAGATTAAATAGTATGGATTGTCTTTAAAGTTTAAATATAATTAAAGCATAAAACATATATTTACTAAGGAGGATAAAAATATGGCAAGTTTTGATTATGAAATTAAGGATGTACACGGAATTCATGCGCGTCCCGCAACGGAGCTTTTCAAACTGATCAAGGGAAGAGACTGTGTTGTTAAAGTAGCAAAAGGTGACAAGGAAGTTCAGTTTAAGGGCGTTATGGGAATCATGTCCTTAGGCGCAAAGCAGGGCGACTCCGTTAAGTTTACGTTTGAAGGTGCGGAAGCAGATGCGCTTTGCGAGGAAGTAAAGGCATTTATGGAGGCTAATCTGTAAGATTCAAACCCGAAGAATGATTCTTAAGATAGTTTTATCGTTTTTTAAAGGAGTTGAGTTATATGTTGTCGGAACAACGTAAACTTCAGATTTTAAATGCATTAAAGGAAAACGGCAGCATTACATGCAGTGAATTAAGGGAAATCCTGGATGCGTCCGAATCCACAATCCGCAGGGATATTGCGGAACTGGACAGGGAAGGAAAGTTGATTAAAGTATTCGGCGGGGCCATTTCAATTCAGGAAACGGAATCCTTTGAGGAGCTTTCCGTGCAGCAGAAATCCGTAATGAATCTGGATGAAAAAAGATTAATCGGAGAACTTGCGGCCGCGCAGATTAAACCGGGAGACTGCGTATATATCGATTCCGGAACATCCACGGGATTCTTAGTGGATGCCATTACGGAAAAGGACGCTGTTTATGTTACAAATGCGGTGGCACATGCCAAGAGCCTGGTTGTCCGCGGATTCAAGGTATTCATAATCGGCGGGGAATTAAAGGAAACTACCGAAGCGATTATCGGAGAGACGGCAATTCTTTCCCTGCAGAAATATCATTTTTCCGTCGGTTTTTTCGGAACAAACGGAATCAGCTTAAAGAGAGGATTCACCACTCCGGATATCAGGGAAGCCACGATGAAAAAAGTTGCGATCCAATGTACGGATGAAAAGAGACGTTTTATCCTGGCCGACCATGAGAAATTCGGTTTATTAAGTACCGTGAAATTCGGAGATATTCAGGACGGCATTGTGGTAACGGACAGAAGACCTGCAGAAAAATACGCAAATGAACTGAAACTTGTTTTGCCGCCGGAAGCTTAGATTACCGGCATAGGAACGTTTGATGTATAAGGAAGTATGAGCAGATTATACATGAAACGGAAAAATGACGAATAAGTAAAGCACAAAAAGAGAACAAATACTCGAATATTTGTTCTCTTTTTGGTTTTCAAATTACATTACATATGATAAAATAAGAAAGGTTCAGAAAACGTATTATTCATGAAAGAGATTTTTGAAAGAAAGGAACAAAAAGATGAAACACGTAACATATTATCCCAAGGGAGTCTGCTCTATGCAGATTGACTATGATCTTGACGAGGAAGGAAAGATTTATAATCTCAAATACCGTGGAGGATGCAACGGAAATCTTAAGGCAATCGGCAGATTGTTAGAGGGACAGGATGCAAAAAAGGCAGCGGATATTTTACGCGGAAATGATTGCGGCGGAAGAGGAACTTCCTGTGCGGATCAGCTTGCGAAATCCCTGGATGAACAATTAAATGCTTAAAGATTAATTTTATTTGAAAGCAGCCTAATACATTTTGACGAGATTCGGATGCAGTGGCAACTCACCCTTACAAAATGTATTCAGACAGCATGAACAGATTTGAAGCAGTGCTTTATTCGGAGCAGTAGTAAATGAAAATAATTCATACAGCAGACTTACATCTGGATTCCAATTTGGAACGTAATTTAAGTAAATCCCGTGCAGAGGAACGCAGAAATGAACTTCTTGCAATGTTCCGCAGTATTGTCGGTTATGCCGCATCGGAAGGTGCGGAGGCAATTCTGATTGCAGGGGATTTATTTGATGCGTCCTTTATAAGCAGGACGGCTCTGGATGCGGTAATCAGTACCATCACGGGTAACCCGGGGATTACATTTTATTATCTTCGCGGAAATCATGACGAAGGAGCCTTCGTGGAAGAATTTAAGTCGAGGGCAGGCAAGCTTCCGGAACATTTCAGGACCTTTGACGAAAACTGGACTTCATACGAACAGACAGGTTCGGATGGTACAAGGATTACGATTACCGGTGCGGAGATTAACCGAAGAAACAGCGTGACGCTGGCAACATCTTTGGTTCTTGACAATGACCGGATGAATATTGTTTTACTTCACGGACAGACTGCAGATATAAAGGGAAAGGATGACGGAGAAATCATTCCGATTCGCGATTACCGGAATAAGGGAATCGATTATCTGGCACTCGGACATATTCATGCACCGGTCATTGAAAGACTGGATTCGAGAGGAATGTATTCCTACTGCGGATGTCCGGAAGGACGGGGCTTTGATGAATGCGGAGAGCGTGGCTTCAATGTGATAACGGTTGACCATGACGGTCTGGGCGTGGAATTTGTTCCCTATGCCAAACGCGTTATATACGACATCAATGTGGATATCTCCGGTCTTTCGGACTCGGAGGATATTATACAGAGAATTAAAGACTCTGCATTGAATTCGGGTGTATGCAGTAAGGATTTGATGAAAGCAAAGCTTACAGGCGAAATAATGATTGATACGGTCATTCATAAGGAATATATTAAATCGGTTCTGGAACCGGAATATTACGTGGTAAAAATCGTGGACGAAACACGCCCGCATATCGATTATAACGATTTTACTAATGATGCTTCTTTAAAAGGGGAGTATGTGCGCTTAATCAAAGAAGAGCTGGATGCGGGAAATCTTGATGAAGAAACCGCGAGCGAGATTATCCAATGCGGAATTCGGCTGCTGGTCGGAGATAGTAATTTGTAGTTTATTTATAAGAATGTCAGACATATCCTCGGAGGAAGGCTCTATAGAACATGCAATGCAAAGAATACAGAATTGCTTTAAAGTATAAATTGCGAGCTTCTACGAGACTTCCGACGAGGATGTGCTGACAGGCAGAATGGAATATGAAAATAATAAAACTTCACGTAGAAAAATTCGGAAACCTGACGGATTTATCCATGGATTTCTCCGACGGATTAAATCAGGTTTTAAAGGAAAACGGCTGGGGCAAGAGTACGCTTGCGGCCTTTCTTCGCGTGATGTTTTACGGTCTGGAAGGAAAGGGAATCAAGAAAGATATTTCGGTGAATGACAGAACCCGTTATATGCCGTGGGACGGTGGGGCATTCGGTGGCAGTATTACATTTGAAGTAAACGGAAAAACTTATATTCTGAGCCGGAATTATTCCGATAAAACCAAGGGAAAAGCATTTCTTCAGGATGCCGGAACACTGCTTGAAAGTAATGATTATTCCGACAATATCGGAGAGGAGTTGTTCGGAATTGACAGTGACTCTTTTAAGAAAACCGCGTTTATCGATCATAATAATATCCGTTATCTCGGTGCCAACAGTAAGATTGCATCCAGAGTATCCGATTTGCCCGGAATGGATGATTTAGACCGCTTTGATCAGGTGGACAGGTTACTTTCCGAGTACGAAGTGAAGCTTTCCAATATAAGAAAAACAGGTGCACTTTATAAACTGAATGAAGAAATCCACGGGCTTGAAAATGAATTAAAGAAAAGGGAAAAAACGGAAGAAGAACTTGAAGCAGCAAAGGAAGAAAAGAGAAAGAAATTTTCTTACATTGATGAACTTATGAAAGAACGAAAGGCGCTTTCCGATAAATTAGTTTCCCTTTCCGAAGAAAGAACAGTTGCCGCAAATTATAAGAATTACTCCGTGGTAAAGGAAGAATGTCTGTTAAGAGAAGAGACATATTTTCAGAAAAAGAATGCATTTGCAGGTGATATTCCTTCCGATGCCGAGATACAGGAATGTTCGGATATATTAAGAAAAGCAGAAGAGAAAAAACTTCAAAATGAAATACTGGAGCGTGATATTGCATCTTTAAAAAATGATATTAATACCTTAGAGGACCGTAAGCAGGAAGGGGAAAAGGCACTGGGGCAAAAAGAAGATGCTCTTTCCCGGATGAAGGATAAGAATCCGTTTGAAGTGTATTCAAAGTCTGATGAACGAGATGGGAACAATGAGACAGATGAATTCGCTGAAATGCTCGATTTAAAGATTTCAAAAACGTCTTCCCTGTTTTTTGCGGCGGCAGGAATTTTTCTGCTTGGCGGGGTGATTCTCGTTTTGATTAATTTCATAATGAACCGGAATCTTCTGATTCTGGGCGGCGGAATTGTATGTTTTATTATCGGTTTAGTGCTTTTTATTCTCGGCAGCATGAGAAAGAAGAAGGAGCATGCGCTAATCCTTTCGGCAGAACGGAAACTTGCAAAGGAAAGAGAAGCTGCGGCTTTTAAGAAGCAGGAAAAACTTCTGAACGCAGAGAATGACAGGAAACTTTTACAAACCGAAATTAAGGGCTATGAAGAAAGAATTGCAGCGGATAAAGAAAAGATCCGTTTAAAGATTGAGACGATAGAACAGAATTCTGTTGAAATCGGAGAGATTGAGAAAAACGTAAGGGAATTCTCAGTTAAAACGAACGGTGCGAATATCGAACTATCCGATTATGAAGAAATCCATGCCTTTATTCAGAAGATTGGGATTTCTCTTTCAGAACTTCGTCTGGCTGAAAAGGAATACCTTGCAGCAGAAGAAAAGAAGCAGATTTTCTTAACGGAACATCCTGAATATATGCAGTTTGAGGAAGGCAGGTCAGTTCCTGCGGAAGAAGAGATCGGGAAAGAGTATAAACTGACGCAAGAGAGAATTACCGAAATAAATGAATCAAAAGAGAAACTTAATGAAGAAATCGGATTGCTTGCTCATCAAATTGAGTCATTAGGCAGGGATATGGATTATTATCATGCTTTGTCGGAAACATTGTCCGATAAGAAGGAAGAAGCAAAGGAATCTGAGAAAAACCTGCGGAAAATGAAACTGACAAGAGAATATCTGACGAAGGCGAAAAATCGCTTTGTCGCCAAATACATGTCGCCGGTTAAAGACCGATTTGATTATTACATGGATATTATGGCAAATGCGGGAATTCTGCCGGAAGATGAATATCAGATTGATGCAGGCTTATCGCTTCAAAAGAAGGAACTCGGCAGTTACCACGAAATCGCTTATCAAAGTGACGGATATTCCGACATGATCGGAATCTGCATGCGCTTTGCGTTACTGGATGTTATGTTTAAACAGGAAAAACCGATGATTATCATGGATGATCCGTTCATTAATTTGGATGCAAATCATCTGGAAGGGGCAAAAGAATTCCTAAAGAGCGTAGCGGGAGAATACCAGATTCTTTATTTTACTTGTCATGAAGACAGAATGTAATTTTTATTAACTTCTCAGAATACGGATATTATCCTTTAATGAATTGAATCTCTTAATCTGTGATTTGATTTCGTCATTGATTTCGGTAACGGGAATTTTGGTCGGACGGCCGGTATAGAAGCCCTGGATTAACTGTACTCCGAGTCCTATAACGGTACGAAGTTCCTCCATTGTTTCCACGCCTTCTGCCAGAACGATAATATCGTTTGCTTCCGCGTAGGAAACAATACTCTTTACGAAATGGCGTTTCTGCTCATTCTTATGGATTCCCGAAATCAGACCGTGGTCGATTTTTACATATTTCGGATTGTAACGAAGAAGATTGTTGACATTGGAATAACCGCTGCCGTAGTCGTCTAAGGCAACTTCCATATTAAGTTCCCGATATGTTTCTCTTCTGGAAAGAAGAGCGGAATCATCAAGTTCCGATCCTTCGGTATATTCAATAACAACCTTGCCGATATGTTTTCTCAGACGGTTGACCAATTCGGCCGCATCCGCACCCTGTAACTGATATCCGGGCAGGGAATTGATAAAGATTTTCTTTCCGGAGAAAAGATATTCTTTTTCTTCCACATGATTCAAAACACAGTGGAAGGTGTTTATTTCCACATCATAAAGTCTCCCTAAGGAACCGGCATATTTTAAAATTTCCAAAGGTGTCAGGTTTCTGTCCTGCTCATAGCGCATCAATGCTTCATAGCCGTAGATTTCACAGGTATCTACACTGATAATAGGCTGGAAATAGTAGGTAAGAAGGTGCGAGTCCAGAATCGAATTAACTTCGTCGCACTTGGCTATTTCTTCTTCCGTAAATTCCGAAAACTGGGATTGTTTTAATCTTGCAACCTTCTTTTTGTGATTCTTTGCATTTACGGTCTGATTGATTAAAAAATCAAGGTCCGGAAGTTCTCCGAGCGATGTTTCAATCATGTCATAATGTACTTTTACGGAATGCGTTTCTCCTTTGGTATCGGTAAAAGAAATGCCGTCTTCGGGGAGCATATTTATGATTTCATTGCAACGTTTCCCGCAATCTGCATTGATGATTCCGATTAAGAATTCATCATTGGAAAGACGACCGCAGACTTCCTTTCCTTTTATGGAGCGGGAGATAAAGGTTGCAAGTTCGTTAATGGCGGCATTGCCGGCATTGATGGAGTATGTTTCGTTAATGCCTTTTATATTTTCCAAATCCATTGCAACGATGGCAAGGGAAACGTCATTGCCGAGATTATTCTCCGCAAGTTCCGTCAGTCTGTCATGGAAACCACGGTAATTATATAAACCGGTCTGCTGGTCGCGGACCTGATTGTTCTTGATCTGTTCAATGAGATCGTAGAGCGCACGCTGGCGATAGAAAGCTTCTACGCCCTGGTTGACGTTACGCATCCAGATACGATAGGTTTCGTTGTAATAGCTTATTTCCGGACCGTTGTTAAAGACAACATAACCGAAACACCGGTCTTCAAAAAACATCGGTGTGAAGAAGAAGGCGGTAGGATAATCACGTTCTTCATAGAGTTCCGGAAGCATCAGTGACGTATCGAAGGAACGGTTTAAATCAAGGTACCCGGGATCCTGATCCGGGAGTTTTTCGCTGAGCTTGATGACGTTGTACATTTTCGGAGCGTAGCCGATGCGTCTGGCATTGTCTCCGATAAACTGACTCGGTTTTAAATATCCGTCATTAAAGCACATCCAGAAATTCCGGAACGGGCGAATCTGATGTGAATAGATTGCAAGCGTTTCAAAGAATTTCCGGTAATTCGTCTGGCAGAGCATATCCTCCGTAATGTGGTTAAAGTCAGAATAGTAGCTGACTTCGGAATTGTCGGTTTTCCACTCGTCACGGTTTGTTTTTTTAAAGGACGCGGAATAATTCTTACATCCGCAACTTCCACCGATTAATATTTCCGGTGTTAATATATGTTCTTCCGTCTTTTCCTTCGTGATTTCCGCATGAAGAGCATAGAAACACTGTACCCCGAGCTCATGGGCAGGAACATTTGCGGAAGTTAAGGGAACCGGAGAGGAGATGCCTTCCGGACAGGAGTCATATCCGACAATTGCAATGTCTTCCGGAATACGATAGCCGTTTTCGGAAAGTCTTGCGGCAACACCGATTGCCATATAGTCATTTGCACAGGCAACGGCTTTCGGCATGTCATCGGGAGTTTTCATTAAGTATTCGGCAAATTTATGACCGGTGTCGTACCAGTAATTTCCATGGCGGATGCGGTCCTCACGGACGGGAATATTATGTTCTTTTAAGGCATCCAGATAGCCGTTATAACGCTGTACGGAGTGCGGATGCCCTTCTTTACCGCCTAAGAAAGCAATGTCCGTAATACCGTGTTCTTCAATTAAATGATTCACCAGCTCTTTGAAAGGTGTGTAGTGGTCCATCAGAATATATTTGAAATATTCACATTCCTTATCCGCAACCACAACGGGACCATCGAATTCCAGTTTTATTTTCTGCACGATAATGTCATCAAGACCCGGAGACTGCAGGGTATCAAGCATTAAAAGTACACCGTCGAATTTGTCAAACTGGATTAAGGAATAGATATTGGAGTCGCCGATATCGCGAAGTTCGGTTTCCTGGTATTTCTGATACATGGAAAAAATGCACACGTCATAATCATGTGCATAGCATTCTTTCAAAAACGGTGTCAGAAACCGTTTCTGAGGACTTTCATCCATTTGTGCGGCAATAATACAAATCCGTTTACGCATCGGAAACCTCTGGCAACAATAATGCGGCAAAAGAATTGCCCTACTTATTATACTCCATATTTGATTAAATTTGTATGAAAAAAATATTAGAAATTCATGAAGGGAAAATAAACAATTATTCCGGATGAAAGAAACAATTATTCGTGGACAGAGATTAAAGAATTCTATGGAACCGTGTAATAGTGTGCTATAATGAACGGGTATGAAAAAAATAACTTTACCGAAAATACTCCTGATTGGATTCTATATTGTTTTTACGATTTTGACACTCGGTCTTTTGATCCTGAGTATCTCCAGACCGCAAAACTATCTTTCTTCCGCCCGGATGGGAATTCAGACGGTGATTTTTGCAACTCTTTTTGTCGGCATCGTATTTTTGTGGAAACGATTTTCTCCTTACATTTTATCATCGATGAAGGTTTTTCTTCCGGTTGCGGCGGCGTACTGGATTTTGCTTTATCTGATTTCGGTCATTCACGGAAATGCCTATCATGTCGTGGGTGACTACGAAATTCTCTATATTAGCGCATTGGAGATGGCTGACGGGCAGGAACTTTCTTTTACACATTATTTTATGACTTACGGAAATAATGTCGGGCCGATGTTGCTGCTTGCGGGAATCTTTAGGTTGAGTCATCTGGTCGGATTAAATGAATTCTATCCGGCATTGTTTCTGTCAACGCTTACCGTAATCGGTTCAATCTGGGCAGTGGGGGAATTACTTTCGGATGGCGGAATATTATTTCCGGTGAATAAGGTGAATTGCATTTTTGCCGGCAGTGAAGACTGTGTTTTTGCAGGTGAAAAAAATCGCAGCAAAAACATGCGTATTCCGGTTTTGGTATTTACCGCATTCTGTCTGCCACTGTATGTGTTTACAGGAGCCTTTTATACGGATACCTTAAGCTTCGGACTGGGAGTAATTGCGGTTGCACTGATGAAATTATCTCTTCGCAAAAAGAAAGCATGGTGGCTTATGATTCCGGCAGGAGTAGTTACCGTTTTAGGTGCAGTCTGGAAGATAACAGCATTGATTTTTATTATTGCGGTCGCAATCGTGTGGCTGATTTCCTTACTTTCCGGGAAGAAGAAAAACGTAAAGAATAAAAAGAAAAAAGCAGATATTAAAGAAGAAATTAAAGAAGAAAACACAGAAGATAATAAAGTTGAAAAAGGAGCAGAAAATAAAGAAACAGAAGGAACAACAGAAGAAAAGTACGGAAATAAAATTTGGAAAAAAGCGGCTGTATATGCACTTACGGTGGCAGTGTTTGCGATTCTTGTTTTCGCTATATTTCACAGCATTCCCATTTACAAGGATGCAAAGCAGTATTCCAATCCGACGACTGCCTGGCTGGCGCTCGGAATACGCGGGAACGGGAGCTACAGCGAGAACGTGGAATTCTCCGATGCCGTAAATGAGCTTTCTTCGAAAGAAGAGAAAAGTGCCTATATTAAGGCATACATGAAGGAGCATGCGAATGAGGCATTTTCACTTAATCACATACTTTCGAAGGCACAGAATAATTTCGCAGGCGGAACCTTTACCTGCAGTGATTTTACGGTGAATACGAGCGGACATTCGATTCTTTGGGAACTGATGGATCCGGGCGGAAGATATTATTACGGAGCCTCCGGTTATGCATTCAGTTATGTTGCAATGATGTATCTTTTGTTTTTCCTCGGTGGGATATGTGCGCTGATCCGGTTGTTTCAAGGGAAAAACGGACTTCCTTTCATGAAGGTGGCGGCAGATTTATCATTCTTCGGATTATTTCTCTTCTTAATGATTTGGGAATCCAATAACCGTCAGCTTTATAATCAGCTTCCCGTGATGATTTTATCAACATTCGGAAGCGCGGAGCTTTTGCTTTCGGGCTTTAACTATGCTATAATCAAAAAGTAAATTTTGATGGTATCAGTCAGAGGTGTTCTATGGAAATTCTGGAATTTAAATTAGCCGGCAATTCATTCGGAATTCCGGTGGAAATCGTCAAAGAAATCATTCCATATCAGGAGCCGACTCCCGTGCCGGATTCCAAACCCTGCGTAGAAGGAATCTTTATGCCGAGAGACGTGATTATCACGGCAATCGATCTTTCAATTTATTTAAACCGCGGAAAAACCGATACGGACGGACTCTTTGTCATTACAAATTATCACAATCTGGATATTGCATTTCATGTGGATGCGGCACTCGGAATTCACCGCGTGGAAGCATCGGAGATTGTGAAACTGGACAATTCCCTGGGGGTGGATGAAAGACATATCTCGAAGGGAATTATCAGGAACGAAGGGACTTTGATTATCGTTCTTGATTTCAATAAAATCATTGCCGAGCTTCAGCCGGAACTATTGTCGGATGAAGAGATGGCAGCGATTATGAATTCATAAGTGTGTGTAATAAGGGAGTAGAAAGTGATAGCGGTAATTGATTATGATGCGGGAAATATGAAAAGTGTCGAGAAGGCGCTCGATTTCCTGAATGCGGAATATATTGTTACAAAAGATGCGGCAGTTCTACGTACCGCGGACAAACTGATTCTTCCCGGCGTCGGGGCATTCGGTGATGCAATGGAAAAACTGAATGCGTTCGGACTCACGGAAGAAATTAAAAATCTTGTATCATCGGGAAAACCGATTCTCGGGATTTGTCTCGGAATGCAGTTATTCTTCGAAGAAAGCGAAGAATCCCCCGGTGTGAAGGGGCTTTCTTTATTGCCCGGAAAGATTCTTAAGTTCTCTCCGGAATACGGACTGAAAATTCCGCAAATCGGCTGGAATTCCCTGGATTTTCCGAAGGAGTCAAAGCTGTTTCGGGGCATCAAAGAGGGAAGCTACGTTTATTTTGTCCATTCGTATTACTTGAAGGCCGGAGATGAGCGAATCGTGGCTGCAACATGCGAATATGGAAATCATGTGCATGCCGCGGTGGAATGGGAAAATGTTTATGCATGCCAGTTCCATCCCGAGAAGAGTTCGGATGTGGGACTTTCCATTCTTCGTAATTATGTGGAATTGTAAAATATAAGAAAGAGGTTTCCATGCACACAAAAAGAATTATTCCCTGCCTGGACGTAAACGCCGGAAGGGTGGTAAAAGGTGTTAATTTTGTAAATTTGATTGATGCGGGTGATCCGGTGGAAGTTGCCAAGGTCTATGATAAAGAAGGCGCGGATGAACTCGTTTTTCTTGATATTACGGCATCCTCCGATGCGAGGGAAACCGTGGTCGACATGGTAAGAAGAGTGGCGGAGAATGTTTTTATTCCGTTTACGGTCGGCGGCGGAATCCGTACGGTGGATGATTTTAAAAGGATTTTAAGAGAAGGTGCGGATAAGGTTGCCGTCAATTCCGCGGCGATTATGAATCCGGACCTGATTTCGGAAGCTGCCGATAAATTCGGAAGCCAGTGCGTGGTAGTTGCAATCGATGCAAAGAGAAGAGAAGACGGAAGCGGCTGGAATATTTATAAAAACGGCGGCAGAGTCGATATGGGAATTGATGCGGTGGAATGGGCAATGAAAGCAAATCGCTTGGGCGCCGGGGAGATTCTTCTTACTTCCATGGACTGCGACGGAACGAAGAACGGATACGATCTGGAACTGACCAGGATGATTGCCGAGAATGTTTCCGTTCCTGTGATAGCTTCAGGCGGTGCCGGAAATATGGAGCATTTCTATGATGCACTGATGGAAGGAAAAGCGGATGCGGCACTTGCGGCGAGTCTCTTTCATTTTAAGGAATTGGAAATTAAGGAAGTGAAGAAGTATCTCCGTGAGAGAGGTATTTCCGTAAGATTGTAAGAAAAAATGACACACTAACCCCGTCCCCTGGTATCAAATATGAGTGCAGTATGTGAAGACTGGCGAAAGTATTTCGCAGAAGAGTCAAAAAAAGAATATTATAAAAACCTTACCGTAAAGGTAAAGGAAGAGTATGACCGGTATACCGTATTCCCGCCGAAGGATCAGGTATTTGCGGCTTTTCAGTATACTTCTTATGAGAATGTGAAGGTCGTGATTTTGGGACAGGACCCGTACCATAATTATAAGCAGGCGCACGGTT
>CADANR010000010.1 GCA_902789265.1 uncultured Lachnospiraceae bacterium
CGCCGCCAGCGTTCATCCTGAGCCAGGATCAAACTCTCTAAAAAAAGATTGGTTTGATTCTCGCCAGATCAAACTGGCTAAATCCTAAATTTACTTAATCAAGGTTGTTCTCTGAAATTTCTCTTTACAACGCAATTTGCAATGCCGGGACTCATAGACCTTCGGTCTATTTCGTCACGTGCTTCGCACTATCAAATTTGCTTTCGTCCCAGCCACACTCAAGCAAGCTTGGTGTGTCTGCTCCTTCTGCAAATTTGGCATTGCTCATTGCTATCGTGGAATTTTCAGGGTTGCATTGCTGTTCATTTGTCAAGGTACAAGTTAGTTTCTTTATTAAACTATCGCCGCCCCTTTCTTAGGGGCAGCTTGATTATGATACCACCACCAAATATGCTTGTCAATAACTTTTTCAAGAAATTATCCATGAAAAATTGCATCAATTTTATGTTTCAATTCCCGCTTTATTTGGACAATTTTATTTCGGAAGAATTCTTAGTAGATTGCTCCGATTCCGCGGTCATCATCCATGGTTCCGAGATTGTAAAGAATCAGCACATCCTCCACCTCTTTGTGTTCATTTATCCAGGAAGAAATGCTTCCCTTATAATAACGCGGATCGAATACCCAGATGGTTTCATACTGATCGATTAATAAAGGTACCAGGCTGTTTGCATAGCTGTCTTTGATGATTACCAGTGAGGAATGTTCGGAATCATCCGTTCTCTCAAGGTCCGCATTCGGATTCTCAATGTGAATCAGTGAATGCTGGTTATTTAAATACATGGAATATTTGTCTTTTTTATTCAGATACTCTTTGTTATAAGGAGAATCCGTAATCTCTTTTGTATCCTCATAAGTAACCGTAATATTTCCTGCCCATTCCGGATTTTCATAAATCTCAATCGAATCCGGCGATACGGCAGTATCGCAGACCTTCGACCAGGTCGTTCCGTAAAAGTCTTCCGACACCGTTTGAAAATCATCATAGGTTTTTTCTTTGACCGGGATATATAAATACGGCGCAAGGCAGCAATATCCTTTGTATGCTCCCTGCATTGTCCAGTGATGATCGGTTCTGTAGTACATACTGTCGCAGGTTGCTTTTCCCAAAGAGAGAGTCTCCGAAATTCCCATAACATAGGATACATTCGAAAACTGCCCTTCAAAATAATTTAAGGTATCTTTTTCAAGTGGTCTTTCCTGCATCTTATATAATTTCGGCAGTTCCTCTTCATAATGGTTTACGGCAGTCGGAACAAGCATAACGACGACATTTGCATTATTAAGTTTCCCGGAAAACGTATTTACCGTATTCGCAAATTTTTCCTTATTCTCAGGCTTTTTATAAACATCCAGCAATCGGAGCCTGTCCTTCTCGTCTCTTATATAGATAACATCATTGATTTCTTTCTTTCCGCCCAGGCGTGATGCACGGACCGATACGGAAAGGAGATTATCGCGAAGAGGGAACTGATCGGATAAAAAGTTTTCAAATTCACTTTGGAACTCTCCGTTTGAAATCTTCTTAATCGACAGTTCCGGGAATTTTGCAAGCATACGATTCTCATTTTCCGAGAATTCCTTCTTCGGAAGCACAATGAAGAAAACCGCAAATGCCAGAAGCATTGCGAGCATAATATATACCGGTATGTTTTTCAGAATTGTTTTTACGGTTTCCTTTTTCATGTTTCCCTGACTCAGTCTGAATTTTTAATTTCTTAAATAAAATATTTCTTAATTTCAGTTCCGCAATGTCTACACTTTTTCAGAACCTGAAATACAAAAACGGATTAAACGAACTTCCTACCAGTTCGGCAATGCTAAGAAGCAGTAATCCAGCTGCCGCAAAGCCGCCGACTAAATAAACCGTATCCTTCTTTTTCTCCCCGAGAGAATGATATTTTTCCAAAAGTTTCGGGAAGACCGGATACATACAAACGATTGCCACAAGCAGAATCGGAATATTATTTCCGATTACCCATAAAATCTCCGGACCGGCGAATGCGTTGCCGGCGATTTTAAAAGCATACGTCAGGTAATTTCCGAATTCCGACATTTTATCAAAATAGAAAAGTCCGAATCCGAATACAACGATGATTAGTGTATAAATATGTCTTACAGCCTTCGGCAATTTTTCTAAGAATTTCCCGTAAACGAATTTCTCAAGCACCAAAAAAACTCCGTGATAAAGCCCCCAAAGGACGAAATTCCAGGAAGCACCGTGCCAGAGTCCCGTTAAAAACCAGACGATAAAAAGATTACGAAGCTCCTTTAATTTCCCGTGACGGTTTCCGCCGAGCGGAATATACAGGTAATCCCGAAACCATCCGGAAAGGGAGATATGCCATCTTCTCCAGAAATCCGTTAAGGAAAGGGAGGACAGGGGATAACGGAAGTTCTCGTCAAAATGGAAGCCCATCATCAATCCGAGTCCGATTGCCATGTCGCTGTATGCGCTGAAATCATAATAAAGCTGCAGGGTGAAAAGAAGCATCCCGAGCCACGCACCAACTACCGAAAGATTCTCCGTACCCCTTAATCCGTCCCACATCGCACCCAATTGATTCGCAATCAGAACCTTACGGAAAAGTCCGATTAAGAAACGATAGAATCCTTTTGAGAACTGACTTAAATTGATATTCCTGTTTTTCAGTTCTTCACTGACCTTGGAATATCTGACAATCGGGCCGGCAATCAACTGGGAAAACATGGAAATGTAAGTAAGATAACGGAAATAGTTTCTCTCCGCTTTTACTTTTTTGCGATAAACATCTATGGAATAGCTGGTGGTCTGGAAGGTATAGAAACTGATTCCGATCGGAAGTGCGATTCCGGGAAGCGGAAGGGAAATTCCGGGAATCATGTTTATGCTTCCAAGAAAGAAATCCGCATATTTCATCACACCGAGAATGGATAAATTAATCACAAGGGAAAGAATCAGGCAAGTTTTCCGGACTCCCGGACGGTCTTCGAATTTTTCCAGTAAAAGTCCGTCGATATAATCTACCAGCGAAGAAAGAAGCATCAGGAAAACGCACCTAGGCTCACCCCATGCATAAAAAAACAGACTGAAAATCAATAAAATAGCATTCCTGACTGCTACCGCCTTACTTAAGCTCCTGCCGGGAATGATTTTTCCAAGCAGAGCTCCGACCGGGAAATAGCAAATCAGAAATGCCGCAAAAAACAAAATCAAAAATAAGAGACTAGAAAAAACCATGTAATTTTCTTTCCAAAATCAGTTCGAAGTACCTTCCGTTATCGATAATGCTTTGTCTATGTCCTCACAGATTACCAGAACAATCATGTTTCCGTTTACACGAACGGATGCTTTCTTTACAAGCTCATTGGCTGCGGGATTGTAGTTCTCCATCTCGGCTCCCATCTGCTCCAAAAGAAGATTTAACGAATCCTTGATTTCATCCGTATCTGCCTCATCCTTTAATTTCATCAGAATCACGCTGTCGGTTCTGGTCGGATCCGTACAGGAAGCAAAGGTATAATCCTCCAGTTTCGAGGTGTCGATTCCGTAATAATTCATAATGTAATCATCATCCGCAACATACATTTCGGGAAGATCGACATTCTCCTGAATGGACTTATAAATATCAGCCGTTGTGCGTTCATCCGTGTTACCGGACGGCAGCTCCGAATTAAGTTCCGATGAATCGGAAAAAATCTCGGATGTATAATTTCCGGGTTCATTGGGATTCGGAAGTCCTTTCTTAGTACATCCTGCAAAACATACTCCCATAATTAATGCGCCGATTATAATTGCAATACTTTTTTTCATCATAATTCTGTCTTTATCCTCTGCCGGTTTTGGCATCTAACCTTTTTATTGCCGAACCTGTTACCGTTACTGTTATTGTTCCTATTATTCTTATTCCTGTGTCTGCTCTTCAGTCTGTTCTTCAGTCTGTTCTTCGGTCTGTTCTTTTGCTGCCTTCTGCAACTGTTCCGTTGCATACGCGGTCAACGCCGGATCCCAGACTTCCGAATATGCCTTGTCTGTTTCATGCACATAATTGTCTGAACAATACTCCTCTTTGATATTACCCTTTTCATCCTTAAGAGAAGTGTTAATATCGATAAAGTCAGCATTGTGATCCGCCGCTGCTGCAAGGAGATAATAATTATAAATATCGATCGTAGGGTTATTCAATGCCCCTTTGCTGACATCCTCATAAACCGGTACCATACTGATAATGGTAACTTCCACATCCGGATTCACTTCATGAATTTTATCAATCAGTGCAAAAACATCCGAAGATGCACGAATTCCGTCTTTCACGACCAGATCGTTTGTGCCGAACATAATGAAAACGTGCCCTGCACCCATCTCTTTGATATTCTCCCAGACCGGCTGTTTCTTCCCGCGGAAAATCGGATGAAGCTTATCATCCTCTTCCAAAGCATGTGCCGAAGTATAGCTGGATGCCGCAAGGAAGGTTGCACCGGATGCAAGCGGTGTTTTTTCTCTTGCCAGATAATCACGATATCCGGCAAAAACGGAGTCGCCCACGAAAACGCTGTTTGCAAAAAATGCCCGGATTTCTTCATCCGAAACCCTGATTTCACTGCCTTCCGGTTCGGATACAATCTCACTGTCATTATTTCCGATGTCTTCCGAATCAGGAATGATTTCACCTGATTCCGAAGGTATTTCGGATAGCGGGATATCACTTGCGGGAGCATTGCCACTGTCCCACACCACCACTCTGGGCTCCGTATCGGAAGGGGCAGGAACGTCCACCGTTTTTTCATTTTTTATATTGCGTACAACCAAAAAAACAGATGCCGCAACTACTGCTGCGATTGCGAGAATACATACCGCACTCAGCCCCGTATTTTTTTTCATTCAAATTCCCTCATTTAAAGGACGCCCTTATCACTTTTTTCGGGCAGTCCATTTTATAATTATAGGAATAATCGCCCAAAAGTAAATAGAAGAATTCTTCAATAATTGGTGGTAACTTCACAAATTCATTGTATAATATTTATGTAAATTAATATATAAGGTGATTTGCATGTCCAATATTATTTCGGTCATTACATTTATTTTTCCCAGACTTCGTTCGCTTCTGTCTCCCTGTATCATCATAATAGCTCTTTTGCTTCTGCAAAAGTTCTATTTCAAGGATTACAAGAAGATGCTTCTTTATATGATTTTTTCCCTGTATCTTTTGTCCGTATTCCGTATTACCAAGCTGCCGGATTCACTAAGACTCCATTTCAATCCGCGCCTTCAGCTGATTCCGTTTTACGGCATTCACAAGGATTTATTCAACAGTGCCTTAAACATCTTCCTGTTTGTTCCTTTCGGCTTCTTTTTACCGGCACTCTGGCGGCATTTTTTTTCATTTAAAAATACCGTCATTACCGCGTTGTGCTTTACTGCTTTTATTGAAATCTCGCAGCTTTTCTGCAACCGACTGACGGATATAAATGACATCATTATGAATACGCTCGGGGCCGTCATCGGGTATTGTATTCTGCTTATTATCACCAAACCGTTTCCGAAACTCTTTCAGCATGAATTCAAAAAAAGAGAATGTGCGCTGATTTTCGCAATCACATTCTCCATGGCTTTCTTCCTGGATCCGATGATTTATCATCTTTTGAAGGATATCCAGAAACTTCCTTCTTCGTATGCATTCATCGTCCCACTGGGATTCATAACTTCCCGGTTCCATTCATTCCTTCCTTAAGGAAACAGGATAAATCCCGGATTATTCGCTATTTCAATTCCACAGTCTGAATACTCTCGTTTGTAACAAGAACATATCTGTAATTCACACCCGTCGGGAGCATGGCAAGTACGCCGCCCTCGAGGGGACCGTTGTACTTATCGATTCCGCCGATGACATGTACCAGGCATTCGTCGGAGCTGTATACCACGATATGGTTTCCGGTAATCAAAATGTCTTCATACATGATATTGAAGGAAATCGTGTCTTTTATTTTGCCGTTCCGATCGTAAATATTTACGGTATAACGGTCGCCGTCCCCGGTATTGTTAAATACCAGCGCCACATACTGCTCTCCGTAGTAAACCGCGGCAATTTCATTTTCCACCAGCACCTCACCGGAGCTTATGGGTTTCTGATCGCCGGAATAGAACATCAGTCGGTTATCCGCAACTGCCACCGCATTGGAATTGTCAATAAAACGAACCTCCGGAACAATTGCGTTGCTGTAAGTATATCCGCTGACCAGGTTATCCGTCTGGTTCTGTCCGACTTCACCGAAATTATAAAATGCAACGTCGGTTTTATAGGATGCATTGTCCACATACAGATAGGAAACCGCAACTACATAGCCGCTTTCCGTAATCGCAATATCAATGGGATATCCGGAATTACGCATACTTGTGGAAAAATATGCGACCGTATTTCCCGACGTGTCATAGATATGAATCGGCGTAATATCGGAATCATCCAGAATCGCAATAGCGAGTCCTTTCGCGGAAACACAGAATTTGCGGATCGGCATACCGGTATTAATGGTACCGAGCTTTCCGCTCTTATTCATCATATAAATCATACTTCCGTTATAGTCTGCAATACCGACTACATCACCGCTTATATCAATCATCGGATTCTGCATCTGGAAGGTTTCATTCCAGATAACATCACCCTTTTCATTGACGCATTTCATACCGTCATTGGAATATACCAGGATACAGTTTCCGAAACGCATTACCTCGGATCCCATGGTAACCACGGAATCGGAACTCTTTACAACATTAATGGAATCATACTCTTTATTCAGGTAACTGAAATAGAAAAATCCCGTTGCCAAAAGAAGAACCACAATCACAATTCCCACACGAATCAGGATTTCGGTTCTGTGCCTTAGAATCTTTGCCCAGAGTTCCTCGGTTTTATTCTCTTTTTCCTTGTGCGGACTTTGTTTCGGAGTAAACCGGTTTAATGGTTTTAAATTCTTTGTCTCTCCGAATTTCCCGCTTTTTTTCTTGTTTTTCATCCGTGGAAATTCCTACTTTACTACCTCAAATCGATAAACCGTTTCGGAATCAAACGGTTTCTCCGGTCCGAATTGCGGCTTTTTAAAATTCTTCTCATTCACGGAATTGGGGAAATACTGTGTCTCCAGGCAGAGTCCCTGTCTGGGTCCGTAAGCTGCACCGCCTTTGGCGGATTCCACATTCACCCAGTTGCCCGTGTAGAACTGTACTCCGGGAAGGTCTGTGGATACAGTCATTCTGATTCCGGACCTGTCATCAAAAACTTCTGCGATTTTTCTGAAAGGCGCATCCGCTTCCGTTAATACATAATTGTGGTCATAGCCGTTTACCATCTCAATCTGAGAGAATGCATAGGTAAAATCTTTGCAGACTTCCTTCTCCGTTCTGAAATCCATCGGCGTTCCCTCAACCGGTACAATCTCTCCGGTCGGAATCGCGCCCTTTGCAACGGGAGTATAGGCATCCGCAAAAATTCTGACTGTCTCATGGAAAATATTTCCGCTGTCATGACCGTTTAAATTAAAATAGCTGTGATTGGTCAGATTGATATAGGTTTCTTTATCCGTTGTGGCATAATAATGAATCTTCAGTTCATCCTTGTCCGTTAATGTATAGGTAACCTTAACATCCAGATTTCCGGGGTGTCCCATCGACATATCTTTTTTCTTAATTGAAAAAGTAACGGAGTTCTTTCCTGCCTCGCCCTTAAAAAGTCGTTTCTGGAATCCCTTCTTATGACTGGTGTGAAGGTTGTTTTCTCCGTCATTCGGCTTTAACAGGTATTCTTTTCCGTCTAAAACGAATTTCGCCTTTGCGGTTCTGTTTGCAATCGGCCCAACCGTTGCACCGAACAAATTCCCGTCTTTGAAATACGGCTTTGCTTCATCGAATCCGAGCACCAGATCCTTTACGATGCCGCTTTTATCCTTCATTCGGAATGCTACAAGCGTTGCACCGAAATCCGTCACGTCCGCTTCAGTTCCGTTACTGTTTTTTATTGTATAAAGAGAGACTTTTTCTCCCTTTTTTGTAACGCCGAATTTTCTAACTGTTACACTCATGATTAATCCCCCCGTTGTTTTATAACATTCTTTTTCTGCATTCTTTTTTCATTCATTTTTCATGAATTATATATGGAATTCCTGCTTTTCTACAATGTCGTTCTTCCGTCCAGTGCACGAAGAAGTGTTACTTCATCAATGTATTCCAAGTCGCCGCCCACGGGAACACCGCTTGCAATTCGTGTTACCTTGATTCCGGTCGGTTTGATTAACTTTGCAATATACATTGCGGTTGCTTCACCTTCCACGCTCGAATTGGTCGCAATAATCACTTCCTCCACATCTTCCTGAAGACGAACCAGAAGCTCCTTTAAACGGATGTCCGCAGGTCCGATTCCGAGCATCGGGGAAATAGCCCCGTGAAGGACATGGTAGACACCCTTGTATTTTCCCGTTTTTTCATAAGCCGCAAGATCCCTGGAATTCTCCACAACCATGATGGTTTTATGATCCCGTTCCTCATCGGCGCAGACAGTACAGATATCCCGGTCTGTTAAGGTACAGCAGCTGCTGCAGCACCGGATATGTTCCTTTGCTTCCGTCAGGGCATTCGATAATTTATCCACTCTTTCCTTCGGCAAACCAATGATGTAAAACGCAAGACGTTCCGCGGATTTATTACCAATCCCCGGAAGTCTCTCCAATTCTTCAATTAATTTTCCGATATAACCGGAATACATATCCCCGGAACTCATCCTAGAACTTCAATCCTCCGAGGTCTAATCCGCCGGCCATGTTATTCATGGCTTCCCCGTTTGCATCCTCTACCATGCGAAGTGCTTCGTTCATTGCAGCAATAATAAGATCCTGCAGTGTTTCCACATCATCGGGATCCACTGCTTCCGGAGCAATTTCAAGTTTCTTCACTTCTCTTGCACCGGTAATCACAAGCTTTACGGCACCGCCGCCTGCAGTCGCCTCAAACTCGCGATTCTCCATTTCCTTCTGCTGTTCTTCCATCTGACGCTGCATTCTCTGCGCCTGCTTCATCAGATTATTCATGTTTCCCGGCATTCCGCCGCCGGGGAATCCACCACGTTTTCCCATGTGTTCCTCCTTGTATGGTTCTCTCTATAAATTTGTTCCGTTTATTGTATTTCAGGTTGCCGCCTTCATCGTCTTTAAAAACGGCTTTTCCAGCGGCACCTTTTAGAATACATAACGGCTTTTTATTGAAAACACCTAAATGGTATCATCCTTCACAACCAGTTTCCCGAACATTCTTACCACATCCACATAATTGTCGGTAAAATCATCGTCATCAACAAGCGGCTTTAATTCCATCTTTACTTCTTTCCCGACACGTTCCGCAACCGCTTCCCTTAAGGAATCCATTGCGCCTTCTTTCTTTAAATATTCCTCCGAGAGTTTCTCGGTCGGAACAACCAAAAGCACATCTTCGTCATTAATGGAAAGTCTGCAGTTGGTAAGCATATTTGCAAGAAGCGGTTCCAGTGTCTCCCGGATGGACTCCCAGGAACCTAAGACTTTCTTTACGTCTTCCGGAAGTGCTTTCTCTCTCACCGGCTTGGCTTTTGCCATATTCACTGCTCCTGCCGGATTCCCCTGCATGGTTCCCATCATCTCAAGCGGAATAAACTGCGCTCCTTTTGATTTCTTTTCCAAGTCACGAATGCGGTCAATCAGTGAATCCACATCTTCTTCCATCTGGGGCTTACACATACGGATTACCGCAATCTCCAGTAAAATTCGCTTCTGGTCCGAATATTTCATGTCCGCATTTAAGTCCGACAGAATCCGGATATAGCGCATAATCGTGGTCAGTTCCAGCTTTGCCGCGATTTCTTTTAACCGTTCCAATGACTCCGTTGATATTTCCAGACTCTGCGGGGAAACATCCGAGGATTTCACAAGCATCAGATTTCTTAAATACCAGAGAAGATTTCCCACAAACTGGGTAAAATCCCTGCCCTGTACGGAAACCTCGTCCACGACTCTTAACGCATTCAGAGAGTCGCCCACGGAAATATACTGTACAATCTCCGCAAAAATACCGTCATCCACCGCGCCTAAAACTTCCAGTGCTTTTTCATAGGTCAGCTTTTCTCCGAAATGAAATGCCAGGCACTGGTCGAGAAGACTTAATGCATCTCGCATGGATCCGTCCGCTTCCTTGGCAATAAAGGTAAGCGCATCCTCGTCCACCTCTGCGCCTTCTTTTTCCGTAAGTTCACGCATTCTGTCTGCAATCGTTTCCAGACTGATTCGTTTAAAATCATATCTCTGGCATCTCGACAGGATGGTAATCGGAATCTTATGCGATTCCGTTGTCGCCAGAATAAAAATCACATACGAAGGCGGCTCCTCCAGAGTTTTTAACAATGCGTTAAAAGCAGCCGGAGTAAGCATATGCACTTCATCCAGAATATATACCTTATACTTTCCTTCCGTGGGAGAATAGGAAACCTCATCCACAATCTGGCGTACATTATCCACACTGCTGTTGGAAGCCGCATCGATTTCCACGACATTCAAAAGCGTTCCTGCCGCAATCCCCTTACAAACCGGACATTCCCCGCAGGGTTCTCCGTCCACCGGATTATCACAGTTGACTGCTTTTGCAAGTATTTTGGCAACAGTAGTCTTACCTGTTCCGCGGGTTCCGCAAAACAGGTAAGCATGACCTATTCTCTCTGATTTAATTTGATTCTTTAATGTTGTAACTATCGCATCCTGTCCCTTTACTTCGGAAAACACGGTGGGACGGAACTTGCGATACATTGCCATATAGGACATATTTCAAAATCTGATTACAATCAGCCTTTCTTTCCCTTATCTTTGTCCGATTTCTCTTTTTTATCACCCTTGTCTTTGTTTTTATCGGATTTGTCTTTCTCGGATTTCTTATCCGCTTTCTCTTTATCGGGTTTCTCTTTCTCGGATTTCTCTTTACCGGATTCTTCCGCTTTTGCTTTTCCGTCACCGAAGCAGATGCCGAGCATCTTTGCTTCCTTTACGATTCTGGCATCCGGAGATACGCTCTTTAATTTACCGGCAACCTCTTCCAGGGGAACCTTCACGATTTCACGATCCTTATATCCTACCATGAATCCGTATTCACCCTGAAGAATTAAATTCGCCGCTTCCGAGCCGAGCCGGGAGGCAAATACACGGTCATACGGGCAGGGGCTTCCGCCTCGCTGGGTGTGACCCGGAACCGTAACACGTACTTCCTGACCGGTTCTTTCCTGAATCTTTGCCGCAAGTTCATAGGAAACACTCGGATAAGGCCTTTCCTTTAATTTCTTTGCATACTCCTTCTTGGATAATTTCGCATCCTCTTTGGAAATCGCACCTTCCGCAACCGCAATAATGGTAAAGTGGCTGTTTTTCTTTCTTCTTTCGATTGCATCAATGATTTCATCCAAATCATAAGGAATTTCAGGAATCAGAATGATGTCGGCACCACTCGCCATACCGGCATTTAATGTCAGCCATCCTACTTTATGTCCCATGACTTCCACGATAAATACCCTGCTGTGGGAAGCTGCCGTTGTATGGATGCAGTCGATGCAGTTCGTAGCAATATCCACTGCGCTCTGGAAACCGAAAGTCATATCGGTTCCGTACAGGTCGTTATCAATGGTCTTGGGCAGCGTTACGATATTTAATCCTTCCTGTCTTAAAAGATTTGCGGTTTTATGTGTTCCGTTTCCGCCTAAGATTACAAGACAGTCCAGATTTAATTTATAGTAGTTGTGCTTCATTGCTTCGACTTTATCAAGACCGTTCTCATCCGGGTCTTTAATCGTCTTAAACGGGGTACGGCTTGTACCGAGAATGGTTCCTCCCTTTGTCAGGATACCGGAAAAATCTTTGCCGGTCAGCATCCTGTAATTGCCGTATATAAGGCCCCTGTATCCGTCTAAAAATCCGTAGATTTCAACCTCTTCTTCACTGGCTGCCATCGTTTTTACGACACCGCGCATTGCGGCATTCAGTGCCTGACAGTCTCCTCCGCTGGTAAGCATACCGATTCGTTTCATAACTTCGCCCTCCAATCTTTACCTGTTACCCCTTAAACATATCTATTTTACCGCAGATTTGCTTATTCTTCAAGGCACGAAATCATGTCTTTTCTGTGCTCTGTTTCATTGATTTTTATTTAATTTCTTGTTATATTTTAAATTGAGTTTTTATGAATTTTTTATAATTATCTTTCGTTCGTATTTTAACAAACCGGAGGTGACTATGGCCCTGTCTTTAACAGATTTTACCAAATTTAAAAAAATAATTATCCAGTGCCACGACAATCCCGACGCCGATGCGCTGGCAAGCGGATTTGCCCTGCAGTTATTTTTCAAAAAAAAAGGAATGGACGTCCCCTTCGTATACGGCGGAAAGAACAAGGTTTCCAAGGCAAATTTATGTCTTATGATGAAACATTTAAACATACAGGCAAAGCATGTTGCCGCCATTCCGAAGCCGGAGCTTTTAATCTGCGTGGACTGTCAGTACGGTGAAAGTAATGTGACCCGTTTTGACGCGGAAAAGATTGCCGTAATCGATCACCACCAGACCTCCGTTCAGATTCCGGAGACAGCCGATATCCGTTCCTCTTACGGATCCTGCTCCACCATCCTTTTTGAACTTCTGACGAATGAGGGCTACGACATCAATAAGGATTTCGATGAAGAAGCAGGAAAAAATGGTGCACTTCCCACCGCGCTTTACTACGGTCTTATGACGGATACGGGAAATTTCGCGGAACTTTGCCACCCTGCCGACAGGGATCTTCAGGACAGTGCCAAATATAATCTCTTTGATATCACTCTCTTCCGGAATTCCAATTATTCCAAGGAAGAACTCTATATTGCCGCGGATGCTTTAAAGGATGCTTCCTACAACAGCGAATTCTCCTGCGGCATCATCTCTTCGAAACCCTGCGATCCCAATATCTTAGGACTCGTCAGCGACATGTTCCTGGAAGTGGACAGTATCGAAAGCTGCCTTGTATACAGTGTTCTGGACACCGGTGTGAAATTCTCCGTAAGAAGTTGCGTGAAAGAAGTAAAAGCCAATGAACTTGCCTCATTCTTAGGGGAAGGTTTAGGTGGGGGCGGCGGACATTTGGTCAAAGCCGGCGGATTCTTAAAAAAGGATTTACTTCTCCGTGCCGGAATCTCCTGTGATGAGGATTCCATCGATTCGTTTTTTAAAGAATCCCTGGACCGTTATTTTAAGGAAACCGAAATTATCTACGCCGGAACTCACAAAGAGGATCCTGCGGATTTGGATTTCTATCGGAAACAATCCGTGCATGTCGGCTTTGTCAAATCCACCGATCTGGCAAAGGAAGGTTCCAAGGTTGCAGTCCGTACCCTGGAAGGTGATGTCGATATTTCCGTTCAGAAAGACTCCTATATCATCATCGGCGTAGACGGGGAAATCTACCCCTGCAAAAAAGCAAAATTTGAAGCAAGTTATGTGCTTTCGGACGAAGAATATGTTTATCCGAGAGAAGTAACCGCTTATAATCCGACGGTAAATGATCTGATTACGGGAGAACGAATCCCCCTGCTGCCATTCGCAAAGGCCTGCATTGCAACCGGCGGAAGCGGCATTTATGCAAGAGAACTGGATCACCGTGTCAAAGTGTTTACCACCTGGGATCCGAACAAATACTATCTCGGAAAACCCGGAGACTTTCTTGCCGTTCGTGTTGATGATTTAACCGATGTATATATCATCGAGCGCAGCATCTTCGAAAAGACCTATCAAAAAGAGGAGAAACCCGAATGAAATACGATGCTTTTATCAGTTACCGACATGCTCCTTTAGACATGGAGATTGCCAAAAAGCTTCATAAGGCACTGGAAACCTATCATATTCCCGCTTCCGTTCAGAAGAAAACCGGAAAGAAACGAATTAACCGTGTTTTCAGGGACCAGGAAGAATTGCCCATCGGAAGTGATTTAAACGACAATATCTCCGCTGCGCTGAAAGAGGCGGAATACTTAATCGTTATCTGTTCGAAGGATACTCCGGAATCCTACTGGGTATTAAAAGAAATCGAAACCTTCATTTCCATGCATGACAGAGAACACGTGCTGGCGATTTTAATTGACGGAGAACCCAGGGAAGCCTTCCCGGCACCTTTGCTTGTGGATGATAATGGAAATCCCGTGGAACCGCTCGCTGCCGATATCCGTGCCAATTCCGCATCGGAGCGAAACAGTAAATTCAAATCCGAATTCTTACGAATTGCCGCACCCGTAATCGGCTGTACCTATGATGATTTAAAACAACGCCACAAAGAGCGCATTATCAAACGGAATCTCGCCATCGGTTTTGCGGCGGTCGGCTGCCTTGCGGTCTTCGGAACCATCTTTGGTGTTTATAATGCCATTACGGCATCCAAGATGAAAAAGCTGGCGGAAGAAAAAGCAGAGCTTGCTAACGAGAAAACAATTCTTGCAGGAGAGATCCAGCAGGAACTGACCGAAAAACAGATTAACCAGTCCCGTTTCTATGCACAGAAATCGGAAGCTTTATTAAATGCCGGAAAAAGAGAAGATGCGGCTTTAGTTGCACTTGAGGGTCTTCCGAGTGAGGACGATCCCCGCCCTTTGGTTTCGGAAGCGGTATACGCACTTGGGAATGCACTAAATGCATATGCGCTCGGAGACAAATTATGCTTTGATAAAACTCTCGAGCACGATTTTAATGTATCGGCTTCCTTTATGAACGAGGAAAAAAACAGACTCACTACCATAGACACAAACGGAAATGTATTTATCTGGGACACGGACAGCATGGATCAACTGGTGAAAATCCCGGCTCCTTTGGATTCCGACGGGAAACCGGAAGAATGCATCAGCGCAAATGCAGACGAAAAATCTGTTTACGTCTGCTACAGAAACCGTCTCGTCAAATATGATTACAGCGGAAATTCCCTTTCGGATTATTCCGTCGATTTCAATATCAGTGCCTGCGATTTTCACACAGGTTCTTCACAGGCTGCTTTTTGCGGGGAAAACAAGGTTTGTGTTCTTGACCTTTCGAATCTTTCGGAAATCTTTTCCACTGCATGCGACACTTCCGTTTATGACGGATTTTTCGGAGATATTATATACAGTCCCGATTATGAATTTCTCTGTGTCGCGCAGAGTTCTTACGGTTTCGGAAACGCCACAACTCTTGTCGCTTTTATGGATACCAAAACCGGCGAGATTGCAAACGCGGAAGTCCCCGGAGAATATATCAACAAATTCAATATTACCAAAAACGGAAATCTTGCCATCCTCTATTCGGAAGGAATATACCGGGGCGATACTGAGAATGCAAAATTTCTCGCCGTTTATTCCAGGGACGGGAAAAATCTGTGGACGGAAAAACTTGCCGCAAATTACCATGTTTTCCAGATTGCATACGAACTTCTGGATTCCGCTTCCTTTACGAAAGAAGATACGGAATACAATCTCATAGTTGCTTCCACGCAGTATGATACTTTTACGTATGATGAGTTCACCGGAGAACTGATTACCGCATTTTCACATCCCGCTCCGATTTGTTCCCAGTATGTATCCAGGGCAAGAACCACGGGATATCTGTTATTCTTAGACGGAAGCATAAGTATTGTGGATTTCACGACAGGTCAGTATTATTCGGAATATGAATTCCGTTGTAATTTTTCCCCGAATATGATGCAGGTCGGTACCCGTCAGGATATTCTTACCATGTTTGTATGCGAAGCGGATTCTCCCAATGTGTACGGACTTTCCTTCTTTACCGCACCCGATTTAGAGGAGTTTGTCCCCAATCCCGAACAGTACTACTATACCGGCACAGAGCCAAGGGGCAATTATTTTATCATTGAAGATTTTCATTCGGATCATAAGGAATACTATGATTCCGAAGGAAATCTCCTTTATTCCGATGACGTTGAATACTCTTCCATGTCTCCTGCCTTTTTCGATAACATTGAGGTCGTTCCGTGTACTGATAAACTGATCTACGTGGATCCTTATAATAAAACGCAGGAAGAACTCACTTATGCGGAACTGGTTAAAGACGAGGAGGATGTAATCTCAACCAATTTTACCGCCCATTTCTTAACCGACCAGTCCATGGGTGCGTTTTACGGAAGCAAAAGTGCCTTCGTAATTGATTTTAAGGAAAAAAAATTAAAAGCCGGCTATCACTATAACGATTATGTCAAAGACGCTATGTGCTCGCCGGACGGAAAAACTCTTTTTGTCATTTTCGAAGATTCCTTAAAAATAATCGATATTACTACAGGAAATGAAAAAGATATTTCTTCCCTGAATTTAATCCCGAATGAGAAAATTTCCGTGAATGCTCCCTCTATTGCATGTAGCAGTGACGGCAGGTATTTTTCCTTCTTCTGCAAGGACAGTATTATTCGTGTTATCGATACTGCCGATTATTCCGTAAAAGCCGAACTGCCCTGTTATTCGACTTTTGTCCCTGCAACATTTTTCAGCGGCGACAATCACACCTTTATTTTCCAGGGAAGCGACAATATCATTTATTTCTATAATATAGAAAAAGGTGAATTCACCAATCTTCTGAGGGTAGATAATACAATCAAACACGTTATTTATGACGGCGAAGAAAACCTGATTTCTCTTGCCACATACAACACAAATTATCTGTTCGGCACATCGGATTACGGACTTTTAGCTGTCATCGGAGACTCCGCAACATTCTTAAAGGACCGCAATGTTTTCCTGGTATTCCAGAATGGTATGATCTATCAGATAAAATATAAGAATTATGAGGAACTGATTGCAGAAGAAAAGCGCCAGTTCCCGAATGCGGAACTGACGCCTCAGAAGAAAGTCAATTATAATATTGATTAATAGTTATATTCCGGATTTTCCTCTTCCTGCGTATCTGGCGTAGTATCAGCTGAAGCTTCAAAAGTATCTTTATCGGATGACCGGGTCTCAGTATCATCGGACCCTGCCATCCGTTTTTCATATTCCTCCTTCGGCATGGGGCGCGCATAGAAATATCCCTGAATCATATCGCAACCCTGACGGGCTAAGAATTCCACCTGTTCCTTCGCTTCCACACCTTCCGCTACCGTCTCCATATTAAGATTCTTTGCAAGCTTAATGGCTTCGGATACCACTATCTCGCCACGTTCATCATCCAAATCTCCGGAAAAGAATCCCGCATCCAGTTTTAAGACATCAAGCGGCATGTCTTTTAATGAATTCAAGGAAGAATAGCCGGAACCGAAATCGTCCATGGAAACATGGAAGCCATAATCACGAAGTTTTGTAATAGTGGTAACCATGGCCTTCTTGTCATCAAAGAATGCACTCTCGGTTAGTTCGATTTCAATCAGCTCATGGGGTGTTCCGTATGCATCCACCATATCCCTGATCTGCTCGGCAAGGTCCCTGTCAATAAAATGGGCACGGGAAACATTGACGGATACCGGCACACATTTCAGTCCGGCATCGAGCCATTTTTTCTGATCCCTTGCAACATGGGTAATCATATAGCGGTCGATATTCACGATAAATCCGTTCTTTTCAAAAATCGGAATAATTTCATTCGGAGAACGGAATCCGTGTTCTGGAGAATCCCAGCGGATTAAGGCTTCCGCACCCTTTAACTCATCCGTTCTCGGATCGTATTTCGGCTGATAATATACCACAAATTCTTCATTCTCAAGTGCGGCCTGTTGGCATTCCTGAACCGTATCGATCCATTTCTGTTCATCCACCAGTTTTTGGTCAAAGAATGCAATACCGGACTCATCGGTTTCGGAAAGCGTTGCCCTTGCAGCGCAGGCATTGTTGTATTCCTTTTCCAAATCCACAAGCAGCTTTTTGCCTCTTCTGCCGGTTTCAACGGCGGAACCCAAAGGAACCACGCCGACATGGAATGCGAATCTGTGCGTTCCGTCCATCCCTTCCAGCTTCTTTATGATTTCTTCAATTCTTTTACGAAGCTGTTCTTCATCAGTATAGCGAAGCATCACCGCGAAATTGGCGGATGCATAATGCGCCATGGTCTCATCCTTCAAAAGACTGTCAGAAACAATGCTGTTTAATTTACAGAGCATCTTCTCGCCTTCCTCTACGGAATGGCAGACACAGAAATTCCTGTATCTGACGAAAACAAGATCCAGTACGGCATACCGGTTTTTTGCGTATTTACGGCGAAGCAGTGTCTGCTCTCCGTGAATTAAGAACCATATCCAGTTATGCCCTTTAGTGACCACATCCAGAAAGAAAACATTTACCATTTTCTTCTGGGATACCGCTGTCGAAATGATATTGACGAGAATCAGTACCAGTACAATCAGGATTAAAACAAACAGAACGGCTGCAAACAAAAGCAGGAAAAATGCATCATTTAAACGCACCTCTACGGTCGCTTTTCCGTAGAAAATCTCGCTTCCGTCCCGGATGCTTTTCTCCAGCCAGATCGGGAAATAGAAATTTCTGGAACCGTTTTCCTCCCTTACGGACTCCTTTGTCTCGTCACTGAAAAACCATTTGTAAAGCATCTGGAAATTAATCTGCATTTCCCCGTCTTCATCACAGTATAAGAAATCCGTACTCTTGTCCGAGGTTGCTTTGATTAAACTCTGCTGTCCCGGAAATTCCATCGAAGCACTGATATTGCTTCTTGTATCCTCGCCTCTCTGGTGCAGGATATTCCCCTTACTGTCGGTAATGATATAATCTCTGGTTTCCTTATCCGGAAGTCCGGAAAAAGGATTCTCCGAGCCGGACTGTTCATATAATTCCGCCATGTAGGAAATAACTTTGTATTCCCCCATAATCTTGGATTCCGAAATATAATATACGAATGCCCCGACCAGACCGGCCCATAATGAAACCGCAAAAAAGGCAACAAACAGAAAAAATATGATTCCGATCCATGCATTATTCTTCTTAATGATTTTTGCAATCTGTTTTCTTTTTGAAGTTAATTTCTTCATTTCGATTCCCCTGTATTTACAAATAATCCGTTCGCTTTCCGCCTTCTAAAATTTACTTTATTCACTGCTTTGCGTTTCCGGTTATTTCTACTCCTCATAGAATCCGATTTCTCCGTTCTCATCCACATGGAATACTTCGAATTCCGTTATATAATAATCATAATAGATATCGTCGATGCAGAATGCGTAGTAATAATCCGCCTCCTGCAGGAGCCCGTAGTAAATATCAAAATCATCTTCTGCCACATACTCATTTCCCTGCCATTCACCGTCTTCCATAGTATCGGCATCCAGACTGTAATACTTAGGGATAATCCGGTCTCCTGTTTTAATCTTCGTTACCTTCCTTGAAGATGCACCGTTTTCACTGATTCCGTCCCATACGCCCTCCACGGTGATGTCGCCGTCCGCGGTCTGCTTCAGACGTAAATTCGTTTCCTTACCGTTTAAAAGAATCGGGGATGTATAAATGACAAAATTTTCAGTATTCTCCACAATATAGGTTGCAAGATTCTGACCGTCCGGAAGGGAAAACCAGTATCCGTCAAAAATATCTTCAAAGACACCCGTATTATAGTCTCCGTTTATCTCAAAGGTTTCACCGATTTCAATGAAATCTTTCTCGTCTTCGGACATCTCATATACGAAACCGTATACTGCTGCCGCATTCTCAATTCCTCTTTTATCCAGGGTAAAGGTATATACTCCGTCGTCATTTAAATGAGGCTTTTCAGCAAAAGTAATCAGTTTGCTTTCTCCGGTTTCCTTCTCCCGGTCCGCATAATTCCAGTGCGACTGATCCTCCTTCGTTTTCCTTCGGTAGCAATCACATTCCTCATCATATTCGTATTCATAACCGGAACCCCAGCAATCATCTTCATCAAACCAGTAAGAATCATCATACCAGTCATCTTCGTCATACCAGTAGGAATCCTCATCGTAATACTCATCCTCTTCGGAACCTCCGTCTTCGGAATATCCGCCGGCATATGCACTTCCTAAATTCTGTCTGTCAATAAATGATAAATAATACGGGCTTACGCAAACCGATTCAAACATGGAAAGTTCCGTAGAACCCTCTACCTTAAGCGGATAATAAACGGAAAGTCCGGAAGATTCGGCATGACTTGAACCGGAAACCTGATAAGAGACTACTTTTTTCAACGCTTCCAAAGCTTCCTCTGTTCCGGCAACCGATTCGGATGCACAGGCCTCAATCAGACCGCCTAAGTCCACCATGTTGGTATATCCTTCCGATCGGTTATTTCCGCCGTAATTCTCCACATATTCAATTTCACGAATCATGGAAGCCAGCGTATTCACATCACCGCCCGCTTCATACATGGATTTGGCAAAGGTGTTAAATGCAACCAGGAACTGATCCAATGCCTCTAAATCGATTACGGATAATGTAGTAATATCGGCATCCTCATCCAGACTGCAGGCTTCCAGATAAGTATCGCAAACCACTTTGCCGAGTTCCGCTCCGTTCGCCTTAGGATTCTCGGAAAGATAGTTTCCGATGGCCGTATAGTCCCAGCCGCTGCCCGGTTCCGTTTCTTCGGAGCCGTACATATATCTGGCATAAGAAGCCAGTACATTTGCTGTTTCCACGGTACCCATTAAGCATGCATCGAAGCCGACAAACTCGAAACGGTCCGTCATCTCCGGAGCCACGCTGTAGAAAGCCGCATCGATTTCCGGCAGAGTCAGTGAATCTTCCTCATTATTCTCATCATAGCAGACACCTTCGATACTTCCGCCGCCGTGATTCCAGAAAATCACACCCATATGATTTGCAGGATACTCTTTCACGCCCCATCTTAAGAAGTCCGTAAGCACTGCGGTATCGCCCATATCGCCTGCTTCCGCGGAATATACTTCCACCATTTTCTGGTTCTGTATTAAGAAACGCTGAAGCTTATCTTTATCCACGTCTTCGTTATACCAGTCATATGCTCCGCCCGTCTGTACCACAAACCGTATATTGTCTCCGATTTCGGCCGACATCAATTCCGTTAAATCATCCGTTCCCATTCCGTTTTCGGATTCCAGATCAGAGCCGCAAAGATATACAAAAATCGTCCAGGTACCGTCCTCTCCCATGGGAGTTTCGGATTCCCTTCCAGGTCTCTCAATAGTCATTTCTCCGGTATTCTTATCCACGGAAAGAACGGAGCTTGACGGCGCCCACTCAAGCGGACCGTCCGTATACTCTCCGATTCCTCCGTATTCCTCATCTTCGTACTCATCCTCCCAGTCTTCGTCATCTAAGAGAGAGCATCCTGCAAAATTGAACAACAGTAATACTGCCGAAATAATACAAATAATTCTTTTCATTTTTTCCTTTTTCATTTTCCCCTTTTCCTTTTTCCCTTTTTACTTTTTACCTTTCGGTTATTTTCACCGGAGTTTCCGGTTTATTTACATTCATGACTCTTAAGAAAACCTTGTAGCTCTTTGAAGGAACTGCTTTCGGTTTGTCTTTTCCGTCCTCAGTTGATTTAACAATCACTTCCCTGGGCTTAATTTCTTCCAGGACAAAGCGGTAAGAAAAAGAATACTCACCGCTTTTAAATGTGAACGTATGGGTTTTATCCTGATTCGGAGAGATATAAACCTTCACATGCCTTGAGTTTGCACCCGGCATGGAAATCTTCGGAAGTATGCATTTTTGAACCAAAGTTTCACACTTCTCTTCCAGCTCATACTGCTTCTCAAAGGAACACTTTCCCGTGGCAGAAACCGAAACCAGTTCGGAATAGTAAATTCTTAAACTTTCAATTGCTTTGGAATTGCATTCGGTCGATTTAAAATATCCGGTTAAAAGTGTATAAACCGCATATTCATACTGATAGATCCTGGTTAACGGATTCTTATAGAAATTATTCATCATGGCCTTTTCCTCCTATGTTATTATATCAATAGTTTCAAAAAAATACACTCTCCTTTTTCTTCCTTGGCACGCTCATGTCATCGCGGTGCTTCCCCGAAATCCCCGAAGGGAGAGCTATGAACTTTTCAAGGTTCCAAAAATCGAGCAGGGTGCGATTGAAGGTCTTATCGCACAAAAAAGCCGCTGTATCAAAAGAATATAAGCGGACAGAATTATCCCTATATTCATCTGATACAACGGCTTGTTATCTTCGCTTTTTTTATTCGGTTGGTAAAAACTATTATACGTCTTTCCTTTGCTTTGTAAAGACGTTTTTTTGTTTTGCAACTATGAGTTGGTATTTCGTTTCCGGATTGCAAAAATCAAATCGTATATTCCGCCGGCAATCAGCTGAGTCCGAATTTCAGCATCGGAAAGCCGGCAATTAAAAGCAGGAGTGATTCATCCACTTCTTCGGAAATTTCCAGATCAAAGAAAGGCTCAAACTCCTTCCATTCTTCTTCCGGAATCCAGATATCTTCTTCTCCGGAAAACCTGTTAATTGTGGCAATCACTTTTCCGCTCATGGTAAAGGTTTCTTTTCCTTCGCTGCAGTTTACTTCAATCAAATCACCGATCCGGTAACGTCCGGCAGATACATAAGTAATCTTTGCAATCGTTTCACCGGATGCGGTATCCTTGATTTTTCTGGATACGCCCGGGAGAATGGTATTATTAAAATCATAATTGCTTTCCCATTCTCTGCCCATTCCCATAATCCAGACAGGAAAGAACAGGCCGGTTGTAATTTTGCAGAGCAGTTTTTTGTCTTTATAGAAATAATAACCCGTGGCTCCGGTCTCACTGTACTGGTAACCGATAATACGCTCCATGTTAAAATCCCCCTGAATCATAGTTAACTCTTATTTATATTCGTACTCGAATGATGCCTTGTCCGTCTTGAATGCAAAGAGTGTTTCTCCTTCCACCCGGAAACGGAAAGCCGCCGTACTTGTAAGATTCTCATGTATCGTACGTTTCATTTCGGCATCCTCCGGCACCGTAAAGCTGTATCCTTCCTGATTGTAAAGCCTTGCTTCGAAAATCATATCATCCTGTGTGATTCTTATCCTACGATTCTTTAAGTATTGAATCTTTGCACCTTTATAGGTTGCCAGACGATATTCCTTCCCCCGGTAACTGATGATTCCGATTACTCCGGTAAAACACTTATTGCCCATGGGAATCTCCGCAACCGACAGCATTAATGAACCATCATCAAATGCGGTCTGCGTCCACAGATATTCCGAAGGAAATGAAATTCCTCTGTCCCCTTCCCAGTAACCGAACGCATCATTGAATTCATATTTCTTTCCGTTGATGGTAATGTTTCCGTTCACTTTATGCTTCATGCTCATGATACTGTGTCTGCATTCCAGAAACGGTACCATGACAAACGGTCCCATAACGTCATATTCAATCGGTGTAAAATCCTTGAAGTAAAGTTTTCCCTTTGCCCTTAAATCCGCAGTGGTTACATCCAGAACAATTCCGTTTTTTCCGAAATGATTATCGGAAAGGAAGATATTTCCTCCCTTTCTCATGAAACAATTCCCCGGGAACTCCACATTCCAGACACCGTCTTTATTTGCTATCTGAAGGTTTGCTTTCGGCTCTCCGTTTCCGACGGTAACGGATGCAATAAAAACAATGGTATCCTCTTCCGACTGGCATTTGAAATACCAGCCGTAGAATCCCTTTTTCGGTCCATCCCATTCTTTTTTGCCGATTCGCTTCATAATAAGCTCCTTATCTCGCAGCCCAATCGAGTAGGGAAGGCTTGCCGCACCCTGCTCGCGTGCGGGCTGCGTCCTGCGTAAGCAGGAAAATACATTATGCAGCCCTGCGCATAAATAAAGTAAAGGCTTCATCTTCTGATGAAGCCACATAAACGGAGTTGGAGGGATTCGAACCCTCGCGCCACTTACGCGGCCTGCCGCATTTCGAGTGCGGTCCCTTACAACCACTTGGGTACAACTCCAAAGTTCTTACCGTCTCAGCCTATTCCGGTGCATTCGCCTTCTGCACTTCCTCGTTCAAGTGCAGCATACGGTCATCCAGATCACGGATACGTCCTGCACAGTCCACCAGCTGATTACGGATTTCTTCCGGAACATTCCCGTCAAACTTGTAATTAATCTTGTGTTCCAGGGATGCCCAGAAATCCATGGCAATCGTACGAATCTGAATTTCCACCTTGGTGTCAATCTTTTTGTCGGACAGATATACCGGCACCAGCGCAATAATATGATAGCTTTGATATCCGCTCGGTTTCGGATTCTTAATATAATCCTTTACCGAAAGAATTTCAATATCATTCTGCGCGGTAATTGCTTCCGCAATTTTATATACATCGGATGTAAAAGAACAAATGACACGGACTCCGGCAATGTCTTTTACATATGTAACCATGTTTTCAATCGAAGACTCATAACCGTGACGGCGAAGTTTCTTTACAATGCTCTCCGGTGTTTTCAGTCTCGATTTCAAGTGTTCAATCGGATTATAGGAATTCGTGTGCTGAAACTCTTCGCTTAAGATTTCCAGACGCGTTACCATTTCCTTCATCGCGGAATTATAGATTAAGATAACTTCTTCCCAGCTATCTACACTTGCATTATTTGTATCCATTTCCAACCCCTGTATTACCCCAATTAAGTGTACCGGACTGCCCGGTGCTCTTCTATCCTATCATAATTTTATGAATCAGGCAAACCGAATACTCTTGCGAAATTATCATATAAAATCGCCCGATTCGTTTCCTCGTCCAGACCTAAGTTTAAGAAGCGCTCCAGTTCCTGTTTCGGATTCCACATCGGGAAATCGCTTCCGAAGAAGTATCGGTCTGCGCCGAAATGATCGATAAACCGAAGTGCCATCGAAGGTTCAAGCATAAAAAGACTGCTGGATGTATCATAATAAACATTCTCAAGTCTCGGCATACGATATGCCGCATCCCATTCGGAATAGCCGCCGAAATGCGCACCGACTATCGTTAATTTCGGAAACATGCGTGCTATATCGCAAAGCTTATGAGGCGAAGTAAACTCGTATCTTGCATCGCCCATATGCAGCAAAAGAATCATGCCGCGTTTTTCCATTGCCTCATAAATCGGCAGACATTTCGGATCATCAATTGCGAATCCCTGCATGTCATGATGGAATTTAACACCCTTTAATCCAAGAGAAAGTGCTCTGTCAAGCTCTGCCTCATAATCCTCATAATCCTTATGCATTGCCGCAAGTCCTAAGAATAACGGATGTTTTTCACATTCCCCGGCAATGAAATTATTGATGCTCTCCACCTGCGCGGGCGATAATGCGGAAGAACAAACCAGACAGCGTTCACTGCCGAGTTCTCCTTCCAGTCTGATTAAACTGTCGATGATTCTCATTTCTGTTACTCCTGATTACTGCTTTCTTTCTCTGCGCTTTCGTTTTGTTCCATGCTTACTGCTTCCGTATTTTCCGTTTCCGTACTTTTCGTTTCCGTGCTTTCCGTTTCCGTACTTTTCGTTTCCGTACTTTCCGTTTCCGCACTTTCCGTTTCCGTACTTTCCCTCGTTTCTTCAGCCCCTTCTTCGGTGCTTATCTTTTTCTCCTTCTGCGGGAAATTGCCGAAGCACTTGTTAAACTCATCTTCATTGTAGACAAAGATTAACAGAAAAATCATTAAAAAGAAAGCTACCGTGACGAACATATCCGCCACATTGAAAACCGGAAATTTGATGGCTTTTACGTAGATCATATCCACCACATATCCGTGAAAAATTTTTCCGTCTGTCGGATCAAAACGGAAAATCCGGTCAATCAGATTTCCGATTGCCCCGCCGATTAACATGACCTCTGCAATCCGGATCGGTCGGTATTCCTTCTCCCATGGGGTTCTTACGTAAAGGAAAAGGATTGCCGCAATGGCAATCGGTGTCAGAATCGCAAAGATTACCTGCCCGTTCTGAAACAGTCCCCATGCCATTCCGCGGTTCTGCACATAGGTAATTACCAGCGCATCTCCCAAAACCTTTACTTCACGGCCATCGGATAAATATAGAATTGTAAGATATTTGATCCACTGATCCAGTCCCACCATAATCAGAACGGAAACAAGGGGAACCAAAACTCTTCCGATTTTTTTCATGTGAAATCCTATAAAATATTTACATTATGCTCAAAAGCAAGATCATAAACCTCCGCAGGCCAAAGCGAAGACTGTACCTCTCCGATATGTGCTCTCTGGAGGAAGAACATGCAGATTCTCGACTGTCCGATTCCGCCGCCGATGGTATAAGGCATCTTCTTATCGATAATTGCTTTCTGGAACGGAAGCTCTGCCCTTTCCTCACAGCCTGCCATACGAAGCTGGGATACTAAGGAATCTTCATCCACGCGGATTCCCATGGAGGAAAGCTCCAGAGAAATACCGAGAATCGGATAATATACAAGAATGTCGCCGTTTAAATTCCAGTCATCATAATCCGGCGCTCTTCCGTCATGACGCTCTCCGGAAAGAAGCGGTCCGCCGATTTTCATAAGAAATACGGCACCCTTTTCTTTCGTAATCAGATTCTCTCTTTCCTTCGGAGTCTTGTCCGGCCATCTGTCCTCAAGCTCCTGCGTGGTTACGAAGCTGATCTCGTTCGGAAGGAACGGATCCATGAAATGATATTTGCCGCAGATATAATACTCGGTCTGCTTGATTGCCATATAAATACGGAACACTGTTTCCTTTAAGGTATCTTCGTTCCGCTCGGACTTATCGATAATCTTCTCCCAGTCCCACTGATCCACGTAGATGGAATGAAGGTTATCCGTATCTTCATCACGGCGGATTGCGGTCATATCGGTATAAAGACCTTCGCCCTTCTTAAAACCGTATGTCTGAAGTGCCTGTCTTTTCCATTTTGCAAGGGAGTGAACAATTTCCACTTCCTTATCACCCTGCTCTTTGATTCCGAATTTAACGGGTCTCTCCACGCCGTTTAAATTATCGTTTAAACCGCTTTCCGGTGTTACAAATAACGGTGCGGAAACACGGGTTAAATTCAATGCATCGGATAGTGCGCGCTCGAAATAATCCTTTACTTCCTTAATTGCCTTCTGGGTTTCCTTAATACTCTGAGGGCTTTCATATCCCTTCGGAAAATAGCATCTGTCCATTAGCATGCCCCTTTCATTTCTGTAGCATTTCGTACATTACGCATCCTTTCAATCACGGACGCTTATACAGATTTTTTCTATACTGGTTTTTTTAGTTTTTTCTTACAAGTCGCAGTTATTCACAGTTCTCGGGAACGGAATGACATCACGGATATTGCCCATTCCGGTTAAGTACATAACGCATCTTTCGAATCCCAGACCGAATCCTGCATGACGTGCGGAACCGTATTTACGAAGATCCAGATAGAAATCGTAATCTTCTTTCTTAAGTCCGAGTTCCTCCATTCTTGCAAGGAGCTTGTCGTAATCATCCTCACGCTGGGAGCCGCCGATAATCTCGCCGATTCCGGGAACCAGGCAGTCCATTGCGGCAACGGTCTTTCCGTCCTCGTTTAATTTCATATAGAAAGCTTTAATCTCCTTCGGATAATCCGTTACGAACACGGGCCGCTTAAAAATCTCTTCCGTAAGGTATCTTTCATGCTCCGTCTGTAAATCGCAGCCCCAGTATACCTTGTATTCGAACTTGTCATTATTCTTCTCGAGTAATTCGATTGCTTCCGTATAGGTAACATGACCGAATTCGGAATTTACAACATGGTTTAATCTTTCGATTAATCCCTTATCCACGAAATTATTGAAGAATGCCATCTCTTCCGGCGCGTTCTCCAAAACATAGCGGATAATGTATTTAATCATGCTCTCGGCAATCATCATATCATCTTCAAGATCCGCAAATGCCATCTCCGGTTCAATCATCCAGAACTCCGCAGCATGACGTGTGGTATTGGAATTTTCCGCACGGAACGTGGGTCCGAAGGTGTAAATATTTTTAAATGCCATTGCATAGGTCTCGCCGTTTAACTGACCGGAAACCGTAAGATTCGTATTCTTATTAAAGAAGTCCTGCGAAAAGTCTACCTTGCCGTCCTCCGTCATCGGTACGTTGGCAAGATCCAGTGTCGTTACCGTAAACATCTCTCCCGCACCTTCGCAGTCGCTGCCGGTAATTAAGGGAGTATGTACATATACGAAATCTCTTTCCTGGAAGAATTTATGAATCGCATAAGCAATTAAAGAACGTACTCTGAAAACTGCTTCAAAAGTATTGGTTCTCGGACGCAGATGCGTAATCGTACGAAGGTATTCCATGGAATGGCGCTTCTTCTGAAGCGGATAGTCCGGTGCGGAATCGCCTTCCACAATAATCTCCGTTGCCTGAATTTCAAACGGCTGCTTTGCCTCCGGTGTCGGAACCAGGGTTCCTTTTACAATCAAAGCCGCACCGACATTGATTTTGGCAATCGCCGCAAAATTCTCCATGGTATCGTGATATACGACCTGAAGCGGTTCAAAGAATGTACCGTCATTAATCACGACAAAGCCGAAGGATTTGGAATCACGGTTGGAACGAACCCAGCCGCCTACGGAGATTTCCTTATTTAAATAAGCGTCTCTGTTTTTAAAGATTTCTCGAATTGTAACCAGTTTTTCCATAGTGACCTCTTTTCTTTTTGTTAAAACACCAAATGACATTATAACCTACATTTTAAAGGTTTACAAACATTTTTCTGTCCGGCTTTCTCCTTCATGGAAAAATGCGGCTTTTTAATTTTTACAAAATCATTACATTGAAAAATTCATGTCACAAAAAACCACTATATGTGGCGTCTCAAAAAACGCCACCACAACATCTTCCAAATTATTACAAAATTGTTACATTTTATTAATTTTCTGTTGCTTTTTTCTTGCGGAGTTGTTATAATAATCAAAACTCATGAAATATTTGCAGAGGGGGAATCTCTTCAAATGTCACAATAATCGGTATGAAAGGGTTTTTATAAAGGATGCCGGGGTTACAAAGAAAGGCACCTTGCAATACATAATTACCCGGAAAGAAGATGTGAGGAAAAAATGTTAACTTTAAAAACCGTGTTCAGTAAAGAAACTTTAAAGCTTGTTTACGAAAACACAAAAAAGGAACTGAAGGTAACCGGTGAGGCATTTACGAATTTCATCAAAGTACATTCCGAACTCACAACCGTTTGGTTTCTGAAAACTTACAAAAGACCGGAAGCAATCGCACTCAGTGTTGTTCTTATCGCTTCCCTGATTTGCTCCTCTGTAGCAGTAGGCGCTAACGTAAAGGGTCGTGAGATTACGGTAAAGGAAAATCAGTTTTCCGAATCTTTAATTCTCGGTAACGAGAATACGGTTGCTACCAGTACCATTACAAAGAAACCTGTTATTGCCAAAGGCTCTACCATGCAGAAGGTTGATATTATCACACCTACCCTGTGTGCATACAATATGGAAAACAGAGAGCTTTTAGCACAAATGATGTATGCGGAAGAAGGAGTATTCTTCTCCATCTTCGCAAACGATCCTGCAGCCAACGAGCGTGTTCACAAACTTGCAGGCAGCGTTATTCTTCATCGTCTGAACAATCATTTCGGCGGTGCACAGACGCTTGCAGATGTACTCTATGCTCCCGGACAGTATGACTACAGAACCATTCAGAGAGTGGAACAGGGACAGAATCTTCCTCCCCAGGTTTATCAGTGGGCAGAAGAACTTCTGACAACCGGAGCACTCGGACCGGACAATCTGGTATTCCAGGCTGAGTTCGTACAGGGAAGCGAAGTATACGATCATATCGGAAACCAGTACTTCTGCTGCAGATAATTTCGAAGAACCATTTCGTGAAGCAATTTATGAAAGTTCAAATTACCCTCAATAAGAAGTGGGAAGAGCAAATGCTCTTCCCACTTCTTTACTCTGTCTAACGGTTCGAATATGTATACTTTTCAGAACAGTTCCTCGAGTCGTCCGACGAGCATCTCCGCGGTTTCGAGCAGGTGTTTCTCATCGATTTCGGGGATGCCGCACACCTGATAGGTATATTCAAAGCCGGGATTTCCGGATTTCACATAGCGCATATTTCCTCCGAAGGATGCAAGGAATTCCGGTACCTTCTCTGCTTTGATCGGTGCATGCGGAAGAATGGATATTTTTATTTTCCCGCTGCCGCCTTTGATTTCGGTAACATATAATTTCTTTGCTCTTGCACGAAGAAGGGCTACCTGCAAAAGTGCCTCCGCAGGTTTCGGAAGGTCTCCGAAGCGGTCCTTTAATTCATCGCGGAATTCTTCGTAATCAACTTTCCCTTCAATCGAAGCAATTTTATGATACATTTCCAGTTTCTGCGGTTCGTTAACGATATATTCCGCAGGAAGATAGGCATTGATATCAAGGTCTGCCAGGGTTTCGAATTCTTCCTCTTCTTTCTTTTCTCCCTTCACGGTAAGGACGGCGTCGTTTAACATCTTGCAGTAAAGTTCGAAGCCGACCGCATCCATGTTTCCGTGCTGCTGCATGCCGAGAAGATTTCCGGCTCCGCGAATCTCCAGATCGCGCATACTGATTTTAAAGCCAGAGCCCAGTTCCGTGAACTCGCGAATGGCTTCCAGTCTTTTCTCTGCCTGCTCTTTCAAAATGACATTCCGGTCATACATCAAAAATGCATATGCCGCTCTGTTACTGCGTCCCACACGACCCCGTAGCTGGTATAGCTGTGCTAAACCGAAACGGTCCGAGCGGTCAATAATGATGGTATTGACATTCGGAATATCAAGACCTGTCTCGATAATGGTGGTGGAAATTAAGACATCGATTTCTCCCTGAATAAAATCATGCATGATGTCTTCCAGTTCACGCTCCGCCATCTGACCGTGTGCGAACGCCACCCTTGCTTCCGGTACAAGTGCCGTTATTCTTGCCGTTACATTGGTAATATCATTGATTCTGTTATGTACGTAATATACCTGACCGCCTCTGGTAAGTTCCCTGACGATTGCTTCTCTTACCATCTCTTCGTTGTATTCCATGACAAAGGTCTGAATCGGAAGTCTGTCCTGCGGCGCTTCCTCCAGAATGGACATATCGCGGATTCCGATTAAACTCATATTTAAGGTTCTCGGAATCGGTGTCGCGGTAAGCGTCAGTACATCCACGTCAACCTTTAATCTCTTCAGTTTTTCTTTATGTGCCACACCGAAACGCTGCTCCTCATCAATGATTAAAAGCCCCAGATTCTTCGGTGCGATATCTTTCGAGAGAATCCGGTGTGTTCCGATTACGATATCCACTAACCCTTTTCTCAGTCTCTCTGAAGTCCTTCTCTGTTCCGTAGGGGTACGGAAACGTGACATCAGCTCGATTTTAACCGGGTAATCCTTCATCCTCTGCGAAAATGTATTATAATGCTGCTCCGCAAGAATCGTCGTAGGCACTAAGAAAAGTACCTGGTATCCGTCCATGACGGCCTTGAATGCGGCACGGATTGCGATTTCGGTCTTGCCGTAGCCCACGTCACCGCAGATTAATCGTTCCATGATTTTATTGCTTTCCATATCCGCTTTGGTTGCTTCAATGGCGGCAAGCTGGTCATCCGTTTCTTCAAACGGAAACATCTCTTCAAATTCGTTCTGCCATACGGTATCCTTGCCGAACCGGTGTCCCTCGCTCCGCTGTCTGGTCGCATACAAATCCACCAGTTCCTTTGCCACGCCGAGAACTGCTTCATGAACCTTCGACTTGGTATTCTTCCAGCTCTGGGTTCCGAGTTTATTTAATTTCGGCGCCTTTCCCTCCTTGGAGGAATATTTCATGACGGAGTCAAAACAGCCTGCAAGTACATACAAACTGGAATTTCCGGCATACTCAATCTTCATATAATCCTTCGTGACGCCGGCGTTATTTACCTTCTCAATTCCGCGGTAAATCCCGATGCCGTAGTTTTCATGCACCACATAATCGCCGACATTCAGTTCGCTGAAATCATGAATTTTATTTCCGGAATATTTCTTTGTGCTTCTTTTCTTTCTTTCCCGACCGAAAATATCCGTATCGGACATAATTACAAAACGAATCAGCGGAAACTCATATCCCTGTCTGACATTGCCGTAGTAAGTCACCACATCCCCGGGCAGAAGCTGATAATCGGGATTGTCATTATATGCTGCATTCACACCTTCTTCGGTGATATTCTCCGCAATTCTTTTTGCCCTGGTTCTTGAAGAGGATACGACCAACACGCGATACCCGGCTTTTTTGTATTTTTGCAGATCCTTCATAAGTTCCGAAACGGAACCGTTGTAGGAAGAAACCGGGTGCATGTCGATATGAAATGATTTTTCGAATTTCATGTCGGTAGAAGCATAATCCAGGATTGTAACACCGAATACGGTTTCCGTTTTTAAGGCTTTAATCGCCTTTTTATAAGGAGTCAGAAGATCTGCCTGTCCGGGAATCGCATAGCCGCTTTGAATACGATGGCTGAAGCTGTCCTGAAACTCTTCTTCAACCGCTTTGATATGGCGGTCGATTTTGGACGGTTCATCCAGGAACAGAAGCCTGGTACGGTCGCCGAACAGATTTAAGAACCCCTCCGCATGAGGATAAAAATAGCGGATATAACTTTCCAGCACATTCGTCTCGGAAAATTCCTCCACCTGTTCCTTCGTGGTCGCCCACTCGTGCTCCAAGCGGTGTGCTTCTTCATTCATGGCCTTTTCGCGAAAAGCCGCTGCACATTTCTTTACTTCTTTTTCAATCTTTTTAAAGCCGTCCTGTTTCACATCCTCCGAAACCAGAAACTCGCAGGCAGGATAGATTACGGCCTTATCGATTTTACTTAAAGAGCGCTGCGTCTGTACATCAAAAATCCGGATGGAATCCACTTCATCTCCCCAAAGTTCCAGTCGGATGGGGTTCTCCATTGTAAGATCAAAAATATCCACAATCCCGCCGCGAATGGCAAACTGTCCGGCCTCTTCCACAGTTGCCACTTTCCGGTAACCCATGGAAGAAAGCTTCAATGCAATCGCTTTTTCCTCCACGATACTGCCATGGCTGATTTCCAGAATGTTTTTCTTTAATACCTCAAGCGGAATCATCGGCGTCATCAGGGAGTCGAAGGTCGTAACAACCGTAATCGGCTTTCCTTCCAGAATTGCACGAAGCACCTTCATGCGATCTTTTGTGATTTCATTCGAATAAATGTCCGCCTGGTAGAAGATTAAGTCCTTCGCGGGGAAGACCTTCACCCCCTTATCGTACATGGAATACTCTTCGGCAAGGTCTCTTGATCGGAGGTCACTGTAGGTAATCAGAATCCGTACGTCAAAATAAGCACCGAAAGTATGAAGGAAATGACATTTCCCACTCTCCGTGCATCCCGTAAGTTCCAGACTTTTTGCCCCTTCATTCAGGGCACCCGAAATCTCTTCGTACTCCTTTAATTCTCTGATCGGTGCGTCAAATATTTCCACCCTGTGTTTCCTCTTTCGGCGGTACTTTCCGGTTAAACTTATTCATTGCTTCCTCGACTTTACTTTCCATTAAAAGTAAAATCGCCTCCGAGACTTTCTCATATGCCTCTTTCTCTGCGGCTGCATCTTCTTCGGAAAAATGACCGAGTACATAATCCGCTAAATCCATGCGGGACGGTTTCTCACCGACTCCCACTTTAATCCGAAGGAATACCTCGCTTCCGAGATGGGAAATGATATTCTTGATTCCGTTATGTCCTCCGGCACTTCCTTTCGGTCTTACGCGAAGCTGCCCCACCGGAAGTGAAATATCATCATAGAGAATAATCAACTCGTTCTCCGTATCCACCTTGAAATAATCACATACCGCACGAACCGCTTCTCCGCTTAAATTCATATAGGTTAAGGGTTTTACCAGAATAACCTTCTGACCTTCCACAACACCCTTTCCGATTAAGGACTGAAATTTTCCGTCCTCCACGCGGATTCCGTATTTGGACGCAAAAACATCGAGGGCATTATAGCCCACGTTATGTCTCGTATTCCTATACTCTCTCCCGGGATTCCCCAGACCCACAATAACAAACATACTAACTCCGTATCACGCTCATCACCAATCTTTATCAACGAGCGGTGCGTCATTAATTATACTCCATTTTCTCGGTAAAGTATACTTTAATAAATGACTCCCTTCGTGTCAGCACGTCCTCGTGGGAAGTCTCGTAGAAGCTCGCAATTTATACTTACTTTTTCAGCTATATGCTATGCTTTGCTCGTGTTCTATAGAGCCTTCCCACGAGGATCTACCTGACACTTGCTCTGAACGCAAAACATTGCTTCGCAAATGCCTTTGTGATTGGTAAGTTGCCACGGCGGGCTCTATAGAACGGGAGCAACACAAAATACTTCAAGTATAATTACAGTAAATGTTGCGACCCTCTACGAGACCGTCGGGGCAATCTGTGCAATCACGATGCGAGTCATTCAGAAAACTATACTTTGAGTCATTCAGAAAACTATACTTTGTACAAACAGAAAACGGAGCATACGCTCCGTTTTCCAACCCCATATCTTCTCTAAAAAGTGAATTCTTAACTTACTGAACCTCGTATCTGGCGGTCTTCTCGATCAGCACCTTTACCTCGCCGTCTCCGACATATCTGGAGTTTGCACGGATGGTGTTGTAGCTTTCCACGATACAGTTCTCGATGTAGGTATTGTCACCGATATAAACATCATTTAAAATGATGGAATTCTTAATGTGGCAGTTATTTCCTACAAAGACTTTCTTAAAGATTAAGGAATCCTCTACCTTGCCGTTTACAATGGTTCCGGAAGCAACCAGGGAATTGCAGACCTGTGCGCCCACATTGTATTTTGCGGGAGGAAGATCATCCACCTTGGAATAAATATCCGGATACTGACGGAAGAAATAATCTCTTACCTCGGGATTTAAGAAATCCATATTGGTCTCGAAATAATCTTCCACGGAAGCGATATTCTTCCAGTAATCTTTCATCTTGTAACCGAAGATTCTCTTCATCTCTTTGTAACGAATCAGAATATCGGCAACAAAATCATATCTGCCTTCTTCGTTGCTCTTCTCGATTAACTCGATTAAGAGACGTCTTCTGATAACATAGATACCGCAGGAAACCGTATTGGTCTTTGCAATCATGGGTTTCTCATCGAACTCTTCGATGCGGCTTTCTTCGTTCATCTTAATGACACCGTAACGTTCTACGTTTGCATTTTCCGGAAGGTCCTTGCAAACAACGGTAATATCAGCCTTCTTATCAATATGATATTCCAAAAGCTTGTTATAATCCATCTTGTATACGCAGTCACCGGATGCGATTACAACGTACGGCTCATGGCTTCTCTTTAAGAAGTCAATATTCTGGTAAATTGCATCTGCGGTTCCTCTGTACCAGTTGGAGTTATCTGCGGTCACAACGGGAGTGAATACATATAAACCTCCCTGCTTTCTTCCGAAGTCCCACCATTTGGAAGAACTCAAATGCTCATTCAAACTTCTTGCATTATACTGTGTCAGAACAGCAACCTTCTGAATATGGGAGTTGCTCATGCTGCTTAATGCAAAATCGATACTTCTGTAGCTGCCGGCAACGGGCATAGCGGAAATCGCTCTCTTTAAGGAAAGCTCACGCATTCTGTGGTTATTGCCGCCTGCTAAAATGATTCCAATCGCTCTCATCCTCAATCACCTGCCTTAATCAAAGTTTTTCCGCTTCCGAGTTCGCCGTCCGGATAATCCGCTACAGTAGTAATACCGGATACCACGGAGTTCTTTCCTACGGATACACCGCTCGGAATGACGGATTTCTCGCCAATGGTTACAAGACCGTTATTGTAGATGTGAGGATCCGTTTCATTCGCAACTTCTTCTCCGACACCTAACTTTACGTTATCCTGAACGGAAACATTCTCTGCTATGATTGCCTTGGTAATCTCGCAGTTCTTTCCGATTTCGGTTTCATTCATGATAATGGAATCTCTGACAACCGTGCCTTCACCGATGGTTACGCCGCAGCCGATGATGGAATTGTAAACCTTACCGTAAATGGTGCTTCCTTCACCGATAATACATTTCTCGGTTACGCTGTCCTTGGACATGTACTGCGGAGGCAGGGTTTCCGACTTGGTATAGATTTTCCAGTATTCTTCATAGAGGTTGAAAACAGGAACGATATCGATTAATTCCATATTGGCTTCCCAATAGGAATGAAGAGTTCCTACATCCTTCCAGTATCCGTTATATTCGTATGCATATAAAGGAGCACCGTTTTCATGGCAATAAGGAATGACATGCTTACCGAAGTCTAAATTCGGCTGGCTTGCTTTTGCTAAAAGTGCTTCCTTCAATGTCTTCCAGTTGAAGATATAGATACCCATACTTGCAAGGTTGCTTCTGGGTTTCTCCGGTTTTTCTTCAAAATCGATAATCTTACGGTTATCGTCGGTAATTACGATACCGAAACGCTTTGCTTCCTCAAGGGGAACCGGCATTGCAGCGATGGTAACCTCTGCGCCGTTTTTCTTGTGAAAATCAAGCATGACCTCGTAATCCATCTTGTAAATATGGTCACCGGAAAGAATCAGAACATAATCCGGATTAAAGCTGTCCATATAATCAATGTTCTGATAAATTGCGTTTGCGGTACCCGTATACCACTCGGTATCCGTACTCTTCTCATAAGGCGGAAGTACGGTAACACCACCGATATTTCTGTCCAAATCCCAGGGAATCCCGATTCCGATATGGGTATTCAAACGAAGCGGCTGATACTGTGTCAATACACCCACTGTATCAACTCCTGAGTTAATGCAGTTACTCAAAGGGAAATCAATTATTCTGTACTTGCCGCCGAATGAAACCGCCGGTTTTGCAACCTTTGCGGTTAACACGCCAAGACGACTTCCCTGACCGCCTGCCAATAACATGGCAATCATTTCCTTCTTGATCATGCTTTCACCTCTCACATCTTTATTTTTTCGGAATAACCCCCCGGTTATTCCAACCCCATCCTGTTTCCTTAAAAAGGAACATCTCTAAAAAGGTAACACGAAAAAATGGTAGCCCCCCGACTTCCATAAGAAAATTCTAACATGCCTTTTGTAAAAAGTGAACTATAAAAATACGGGTATTTTCTGTTTTTTTGCATTTTTAATGTTCACTTTATATGATTATTACCTAATGAATGTTATGTTCTTTGTGCATTATCACGAAAACGTTTTTTATTTTTTTCGGAACCAACAGAAAAATTGAACAAAAAGACAAATGTCTTTTTCCGTCATTATAAAAATAAACCCGTATAAACCGATATAGACGAATTTTCCATCTTATTTTATAATAGATGTGGTTTTGAATTTGAAAAGGAGAATCATCATGTACAAAATTGATTTTGACAAACCTATTCATATTCACTTTATCGGAATCGGTGGAATCAGCATGAGCGGTCTGGCCGAAATCCTGTTAACGAAAGGATTCACCATTTCCGGTTCCGACAACGCGGAAAGCGAATTAACGAAAAGGCTTCGTAACGAAGGGGTAAAGATTTTCATCGGACAGAATTACGAGAATATTACCTCCGATATTGATCTGGTGGTTTATTCCGCTGCCATAAGAATGGACAATCCGGAATTCGGTGCCAGCATGGAAGCGAATCTCCCCATGCTTTCAAGAGCCGAATTATTGGGGCAGATGATGCGCAATTACCAATATCCGATTGCCGTATCCGGAACCCACGGAAAAACAACCACCTCCTCCATGCTCTCCGAAATTCTTCTGGCAGAGAATACGGATCCGACACTTTCCATCGGCGGAATATTAAAGTCCATCGGCGGGAACGTGCGAATCGGACATTCCGACTATTTTTTAACGGAAGCATGTGAGTATACTAACAGTTTTCTCTCCTTCTTCCCGAAATACGGAATTATCCTGAATGTAGAGGCGGACCACCTTGACTTTTTCAAGGATCTTGCAGACATCCGCAATTCCTTCCGTAAATTCGCGGAACTTCTTCCGGAGAACGGAGCGTTGGTCATCAACGGCGAAATCGAAAACTACGAGGAGCTGACTATTAAGGTGAAATGTCCCGTAATCACCTTCGGGCTTTCCGATGAATGTCATTACTACGCAACGGATATTACCTTTAATGATTCCGGCTTCTGCTCTTATAAAATGCATACGCCGAAGGGAGAGGTGATCCCCGTATCCTTAGGTGTAGTCGGAGTTCACAATGTTTATAATTCCCTTGCCGCACTTGCGATGGCGGATGTACTTTCCTTTGATACAGAAACCTGCCTCGAGACACTGAAAAAATGCACCGGTGCTGACCGTCGTTTTCAGATAAAAGGTCATCTCGGCGCAATTACCATAGTAGATGATTACGCACACCATCCGACAGAGATTGCGGCAACCTTATCCGCTGCCGAAAACTTCCCGCACGAGCATTTATGGGTGGTTTTCCAGCCGCATACCTATTCCAGAACCAAGGCACTGCTCCATGATTTTGCGGATGTCCTTTCCAAAGCGGAGCATGTAATCCTTGCGGATATCTATGCTGCCCGGGAAAATGATACTCTGGGAATTTCTTCAAGAGATTTGCAGGCAGAAATCCGGAAAAGGGGTGGAAACTGCGAATATTTCCACTCATTTTCGGAAATTGAAATATTTTTACTGAAAAATTGTAACCAAGGCGACCTGTTGATAACCATGGGCGCCGGAGATGTCTATAAAATAGGCGAAGAGCTGCTTGGCAACTAATTATCCACATTATCCACGGTTTTTTAGCGGAAAATCCGAAAAAAAGACTGTGGATATTTTTTGCGCCAAAATTCAGCATTTCCGTGAGTTATAAACAGAATCCACATTCTTAAAAAGCCTTGTAAAATCAAGGGTTTGCGGGAAACTTTTTGTTTGCAATTACCAAATCCTATGCTATAATCACAATGCCCAACATTGCGCCGTAAATTTCAGGATTTAAACGCCGGCGCAAGGGAATGATGCAAATCGCCCGGGCATTAAACAATTTGGGGGAATCTGTAACATGAGTCGCATTCAACTTGTAAACGATGGTCTTTTGGAAAGCACTTCCGTTTCCAATCTGTTCATCGATTATTATATGAAAGAGGCAAACGATGCCCAGATTAAGGTATATTTATACCTTCTTCGAAAGACATCCACCAATGCTCCTTTCGACATCGGCGATATTGCCGAGGAATTCAACCATACGGAGAAAGATGTCATCCGTGCCCTGAAATACTGGGAGAAAGCCGGACTTCTTACTCTTCAGTATGATTTGACCGGTGAGATCTGCCGCATCAGTCTGGCAAACGTTACCGATCAGAAAAAGCCGGAAAAGACTACCAGAGAGGACGCCGCCAAGGCACCTGTTCTTACCTTTGTTCCGCCTGCCGGTGCAAAGGAAGAAATGCAAAAGGAAGTTGTGAAATCCACGGTTCCGGAAAAGCCTTCCTATTCCGCAGGTGATTTGAAAGCCTTTAAAGAGGAACCGACAACGGACGAGTTAATTGCCGTAACGGAATCCTATTTAATGAAACCGTTAAGTCCCTCCGATTTAAGAAGTCTCCTTTATATCCATAAGGAACTGAAATTCGACTTTGAAATGATGGATCTGCTTTTGCAGTACTGCGTTTCCAAGAACAAAAAGAGTTTTAATTATATCGAGGCCGTTGCCGTATCCTGGTTTGAGCAGGGAATTACCACTCCCAGGCAGGCAAAGGACGGCATTTCGAAATACGACCGGAATATTCTCGATATCATGGCAGCTCTCGGAAAGAATACCACTCCCACCATCAAAGAAGTGGAATTCATCAACCGGTGGCTCGGAACCTATTCTTTCAGCAAGGAAATGATTCTTGCAGCCTGCGAAAGAACCGTAATGAAGACGGACTCCGACCGCTTTGCTTATGCCGAGGGAATTCTTTCCAGATGGAAAGAACAGGGACTTACCAACCTGCAGCAGGTAGAAGCTGCGGAAGCCGATTTTAAAAAGAAAAAGAACGCTTCCTTACATCCTGCCGCACAGACGCCGAAGGTTTCCTTCCAGAAATCGAAATATGATTTTGCTGCTTTACAGAAATTCATTAATGAAAGCTAGGTCCGAGAGTTAAATACGAAAGTAAAATTCGTTTGCAGAGGTTAATAAATTGAGTCTGTCCATTGAGGATTACAACGAAATACTTGGCGAATACAATGCCCGTCAGATTGAGCATGCACGTATTCTGACCGAAAGACGGAATGAAGTAAACAGAAAAATCCCCTCCTATTCCGGAATGGAAGAGGAAATGATTACATTAAGTGCCAACCGTGCAAGAGCTTTAATCCGGGGAAATAAAGAAGAAGCAAATACGATTTCCGAAAAGCTGGAAGACCTTTTAAGGAATCAGAAACTCGCATTAATCGAAGCCGGATTTCCGATTGATTATCTGGAACCCATCTATACCTGCAAGGAATGTAAGGATACGGGTTTTGTAGACGGGAACCGCTGCACGTGTTTTAAACAGGCATTGATCGAACGGCTTTTTGAACAGAATAATATCAGGGAATACTTAACGAACGAGAATTTTACATCCATTCGCTACGATTTGCAGGTCGGCGAGGATGCAAGACGCTTTGAAAAAGCGGTTTCCAAAGCCCGCAATTTTGTGGAAGAATTTGAAAACGGAATGCAGAACATCTGCTTTTCCGGTCCGGTCGGTACCGGCAAATCCTTTCTGTCCAAATGCATTCTCGGAGAGCTTCTGAAGAAAGGATACTCCTGTATTTATTTCAGTGCTCCTACCCTGTTTTCGACAATCGGTGATTATAAATTCCATAAATCGGCAACACAATCCGTCAATCCGACCGAGATCCTTTATTCCTGCGATCTTTTAGTCATTGATGATTTAGGAACCGAGCTGACCAACTCCTTCTGTGTTTCGGAGCTTTTAACACTCTTAAATGAGCGTGAGAAGTATTCGAAATCCACCGTAATTTCCACAAACCTTTCCCTGGAGGAGTTAAACAATGCCTACTCGGACCGCGTGTTTTCCAGAATGTTCAGCAATTTTGAGTTTTGTCCCTTAACCGGCCAGGACGTCAGAATATATTTAAAACAAATGCAAACAAGAAAGTGAGGAAATCCCATGTCCCATTCCGAAGAAGTTCGTGATTTGGAAACCATTCCCGTCGGAGCCCTAAGGTTAATGCCTACCAGAGGTTGCGCACAAATCGGTGCAAAGGTTGATGAATACCTTGTAAAATGGAGAACCGAAAGAGAAAGTGAGCATAAAGGCAGTCTTGCTTATGCCGGCTATCAGAGAGATTCCTATATCCTCGATGCAAAGCTTCCGAGATTCGGATCCGGTGAAGGCAAATGTACCATCAATGAATCCGTACGAGGAGCCGATATTTACATTCTGGTGGACGTATGTAACTACTCCGAAACTTATAAGCTTTGCGGGCATATTAACCATATGTCTCCCGATGACCACTATCAGGACGTAAAACGTGTCATTGCCGCTGTAGGCGGAAAAGCAAGAAGAATCAACATCATTATGCCTTTCCTTTATGAAGGCAGGCAGCATAAAAGAACCTCAAGAGAATCCTTAGACTGTGCACTGGCACTTCAGGAGCTTACCTCCATGGGCGTTGACAACATCATTACCTTTGATGCACACGATCCCAGAGTACAGAATTCGATTCCCCTTCACGGATTCGAAACCGTTACACCGACTTATCAGTTTACCAAGGCTTTGTTAAAAAATGTTCCCGACATCAAACTGGATGCGGATCATATGATGGTCATCTCCCCCGATGAAGGTGCATTGTCCAGAGCCGTATATATGGCAAACATCATCGGCTTAAATGTCGGCATGTTCTATAAGCGTCGCGATTACAGCCGTATCGTGGACGGCCGCAATCCGATTGTTGCACATGAATATTTAGGAACCGATTTATCCGGCAAAGATGCCATCATCATCGATGATATGATTTCATCCGGTGACAGCGCACTGGATGTTGCAGCGGAATTAAAGAGAAGAAATGCAAACCGTATTTTCCTTGCAACCACATTCGGACTCTTCACAAATGGTCTCGAGAAATTCGACAAGGCATTTGAAGACGGTCTCCTTTACAGAGTTCTTACCACAAACCTCGTATATCAGACGCCCGAGCTCTTATCCCGCCCCTGGTATATTAACTGCGATATGAGCAAGTATATTGCATACCTGATTGATACCTTAAATCATGATGCATCCGTATCCGATCTATTAAATCCTTCCGCAAGAATTCAGCGTATCCTGAAAAAATACGGACAGGGTCAGACCAACGAATAAAATATCCGCAAACACATGAACATCGAATTAGGTGAAATAATCCAATTAAAAAAACCGCACCCCTGTGGAAAGCCGGACTCTTCCAAATGGAGAGTCCTCCGTACGGGTGCGGATTTTCGTCTGGAATGTATGGGTTGCGGGCATCAGGTAATGATGAAACGAAGCCTTTTGGAGAAGATGATAAAGAAGCCCTGACATTCGATTTTTTTCATGCCGATATTTGTTTAGTTGGTGTAAAAGTACTTTTCAATTTAGATTTGTTGATATATCATTAGCTTACAACAAAACAACAAAAGATATTTGAAGGAAGTCCAAAGTCATTAGTCGGCAGGTCGGACGAAGACGGATCCTGAAGGTTTCGGGAGGAATGCTTCATTTCAAACTTTTAAGAATTCAAAAACTAACAACAAAGATAAGTGACATTGTCTTGTGAAAACATTTCTGTAAACCGAATTCAAGAAAGCGAGAAGTGATCGACAGACCAAACGAAGTTGGATGGTGAAACCGGAATTCGGCAGGTTGGCGAAAGCAGAAGAAAGAATTCAAATATAACTTTGAAAGAGGAAACCGCATTGGATAATATTAGTCGATGATCGTCGCTAGTGCAGTTTCCTTTTTCAATGCAATTAATTACTTTCAAAACAATTCATTTCAGTACCGTTCAGACAAATTCTATTCATTGAAATAAATCATAATACAAGAAATAAATCATAATACAATGAATTCCTACATAATCTGGAAACGGTAACTCATGACCAGAAGGAATGCTACCATCAGGATCAAATAAACAATATTCATGATATGTCTCTTCTGCTGCACATTCATATTTGCCGCAAATTCGCGAATCTGCGCATTTAAATAAAAATACCACTTCGTGCGTGCACCCACTCCGTATGCATTCATTCCAAGCTTATATGCAATCCTTCCGCTTCGGAATACATGATAATCCGTAGTGGAGAACGCAATATGAATATCGTTTAACGAAAACTCCCCTTCCGGTTTCCCGGAATTTTTCTTTGCATGCGCGGTAATGATTTCTTTCGAAAACTTCATGTTTTCATAGGTGGAGCGTGATTTTTCCTCGGTCAGAATCCGTTCCTTAGGAATTCCTATGGAAAGCAGATAGTTTTTAATCGCCTGTGCCTCCGGGATTAGTTCGTCCTCTCCCTGTCCTCCGGAAGCTACATAGATTAAGTCTTTTCCGGTTTGTTCTTTCTGTTTCTCAGCAAACCATACTGCCCTGTCCGCGCGGTTTTTAAGAAGCGGCGTCACCGTTCCGTCTGCTCTTAAACCGCTTCCGAGAATAATCATGTAATCCTGCTCGAATTTCGGTACAAAACGCTGCGCTTTAATCGTTCCGACCAGAGTACCGATAAACATGCACTCAAAATAACAGAGAATCGCAAAGAATACAATTTCAAAAAAGGATTCCAAATGCATCCCAAGATAACTGTGTAATTTCGTAAATCCGTCAAACAAAGGATACATGAAAAACGGAATTACCGTCATTACTATCAAAAACAGACCAAGTCCGATTCCAAGCATGTTCCGGATCCGGAATCCTTCCTTTTTCAGAAGCACAATATTGCTGACGGAAAGAAGAACGGAAAAGCCAAGTACGACCGGGAAGAAAAGTACCGGAAGGCCGGCAGAAATATCAACAAGTCCCGAATAAACAGTATACAAACGGTCCTTCCAGGGACCCGGAGTAATACATCCCAGCGTCCAGGATAAGAAATTCACTGCGGAATACACCAGTGCTCCCACATAGTACATGATCCGGTAAGAATACATATTGATACGCATATTTTTTCTCAGTGAAATGATAAGATTTACTGTTGCTATGAGAAAAAGAAATGCGATTTCATAACGCACAATCAACATATTTCCGACAGAACCGACATAATCGTTTTCATAAATAATCATGGTGGGATGCACCCTGATTTCAGTTACCATGTCTTCATTTTCGCTGTCTTCAAAGTGAGCCGTTATATTCACTGCTCCCGGATTCAGTGCGTTCAGTCCGATACGGTAATACTGACTGCCCGGCGAATAATAACCATATTCGACTTCCACTATATCATCCCGGTCCATGCTGACAGATACCGCAGTCTCTCCGTAATACCGAAGCTCATAAGTACCTCTTACTACAAAGAAATTTGTAACGGTAAAAACAAGCAGCAGTAAAATTACAAGAAGCGTTCGCCTTAAATATTTAATTATTTCTTTTTTCTTCTTTGCTTCCATTACTGATCGTTATTTCCGTTTTATTTTTTCATAACAGACCTTATTATAACAAAAGCCTACCCTGTTTGGGTAGGCTTTAAGTACATTCTGTCGATTATTTTTCTTTTCAATTGTTTCTTTAAACGCGGTTATAATTGATCAGACATCCCTTTAAGATAATCTGTCTTTCCTCATCGGTCAGCTCCCCGAGACGCATGGTGAATTTCTTCAGTTCACCGTCTTTTACGACATATGCGTCAATTACATCCTTCTTCGAGGTAACCGCATCCTTGATGCCGGGTAAGAAAATATAATCCAGATTCTTAAACGGCAATTCTCCTTCCTCAATTAAGAAGGGCAACATACCCCAGTTAATGAGGTTCGAACGATATCTCTTGGTTGCATATTCGTTCGCGATATTTGCCCATCCGCCGAGTACTTTCTGGCAGCTTGCAGCCTGCTCTCTGGCAGAACCGTCACCGGGTTTTACCGCAAAAATCGTAGAGCCGACGCCTAAATTGTCATGCTCGACATCCGGGAAGGTCTTCTTTACAACACCCATCACTTCACCGACTTCGGGAACAGCCTTGCCTGCGCACTCTCCTGCTTCCAGGGCTTTTTGTGCAACCTGGACTGCCTTCGCGCGTCCTACATATTCCGGATCCTTTCTGGAAAGGGCAAACTCCGCAAGTCCCAAAGGATTGGAACGATAGGAGGAAGTTTCTCCGGAAGGAATCAGTTCATCGGTAGTCGTAACCGGATCGTGAATCTCGGAAACCACCTTCAAAAGCAGGTTTTCCGGCAAGGGTGACATTTTCGGCCAGTCCTTGATATTCGGACCGAACTGAATCTCCTGATTCGGATCAGCCACACCGTGAGAATCAAATACACGGTTAGCATAAATATTTGCATCAAAGAAATATTTATATTCGTTAAAATTACCGTCAAATTCGGTTGCAGCGGTAAGAACACCCTTATTTGCTGCAGTTGCCGCAATCGATCTTGCATCCATAAGGGCCACGGAGGAAATCTGTCCGCTCTGAAGCTTGCTTCCTTCACGGTTCGGGAAGTTTCTCGTGGAATGACGGATGGAAAATGCATTGTTTGCGGGGGTATCGCCTGCACCGAAGCAGGGACCGCAGAATGCAGTCTTTAATACCGCACCGGTCTCCATGAGTGTCGCAGCGCAGCCGTTTTTAATAAGTTCCATGTAAATCGGCATGGATGCCGGATATACGCTTAAGGTAAAGCCGTCGGAGCCGATGTATTTACCCTTTAAGATGTCTGCTGCCGCGCAGATATTCTCGAATCCGCCGCCGGCACAGCCTGCGATGATTCCCTGGTCTACCAGAAGTTTTCCGTCATGCACCTTATTCTGAAGCGTATATTCCACTGCTCCGTCCAAAGATACCTCCGCCTTCTTCTCCACATCCTTTAAGATGTCATAGAGATTGGCATTCAGTTCTTCAATCGTATAGGTATTGCTCGGATGGAACGGCATTGCAATCATCGGTTTAACAGTGGACAAATCAATGCTTATCACGCCGTCATAATATGCCACATCCGCAGGATTTAATTCCTTGTATTCTTCTTTTCTTCCGTGGATTTCATAGAACTCTTCCACTTTCGCATCGGTCTTCCAGATGGAAGAAAGACAGGTTGTCTCGGTTGTCATGACATCGATGCCGATACGGAAATCGGGACTTAAGGATGCAACACCCGGTCCTACGAATTCCATAACTTTATTCTTTACATAACCGTTTCCGAATACCGCACCGATAATCGCAAGCGCTACGTCCTGAGGACCTACACCTTTTACGGGTTCTCCGGTTAAATATACCGCAACCACGCCCGGCATATTGATATCATAGGTCTGATTTAAGAGCTGTTTTACAAGCTCCGGTCCGCCCTCGCCCATTGCCATGGTACCGAGTGCACCGTAACGGGTATGGGAATCGGAACCCAAAATCATTTTTCCGCCGCCTGCAAGCATTTCACGTGCAAACTGATGGATTACCGCCTGATGAGGGGGTACATAGACTCCGCCGTACTTCTTTGCACAGGTGAGTCCGAACATGTGGTCATCTTCATTGATGGTACCGCCTACCGCACAAAGGGAATTATGGCAGTTGGTCAGTACATAAGGCATCGGGAACTTCTCCAGTCCTGAAGCACGTGCCGTCTGTATAATGCCGACAAATGTAATATCGTGGGAGGTCAGCTTATCAAAGCGGATTTTTAATTTTTCCATGTTATCGGAGGTATTGTGCGCCTTCAGAATACCATACGCAATCGTACCCTGCTTCGCCTCTTCCTTCGTAACCTGCTTTCCGGTCTTTGCCGCAACTTCCGCAGCATCCTCCACCCACTCGGTGCCGTTGATAAGATATGCACCACCATCTCTAAGTTCTATCATGTAAATACTCCTTTTTTCAGTTACTAACTCGAACAAGCACAATGCATGCTTCGTAAGGGGTGAGTTGCCACCGCATCCGAACCCCGTCGAAGGCGTGCTTGTGCGACGTGAGCCATTACGGAAATTACAGCTCTACCTTATCAAGGTGCCAGATATCATCCACATACTCCTGAATGGTACGGTCCGATGTGAACTTGCCGGAGCATGCCACGTTGAGGATTGCACTCTGTGCCCACTTGGAGCGGTTTCTGTAAGCCTTCTCCACCTTTTTCTGAGCTTCCGCATAAGCCTTGAAATCCTTTAAGATGAAATAGGTATCTGCCTTGGATGTCCTCTGTGTGTTAAGTAAAGAGTTGTAAAGGTGGCGGAATCTCTCCGGATCGTCCGGGGAATAGGTTCCGTTAATTAACTGATTTAATACCATGTGTATATCCGGATCGTTTCTGTAAATCTCCATCGGATCATACCCGCCGTTATTCTCATAATTGATTACCTCATCAGAGGATAAACCGAAGATGAATGCATTGCTCTTTCCGACTTCTTCCACGATTTCCACGTTTGCACCGTCCATCGTACCTAATGTCAGAGCTCCGTTTAACATGAACTTCATGTTACCGGTACCGGATGCTTCCTTGGAAGCGGTGGAAATCTGCTCGGAAACATCGGATGCGGCAAAAATGATTTCCGCATTGGATACACAGTAGTTCTCAATGAAGACTACCTTGATCTTTCCGTTGATGAACTTGTCATTGTTGATAACGTCTGCAACGGAGTTGATTAACTTAATCGTAAGTTTCGCATTGCGGTATCCTGCTGCTGCCTTTGCACCGAAGATGAAAGTTCTCGGATAGAATTCCATCGTAGGATGCTCTTTTAACTGATTGTACAGATACATTACATGAAGAATGTTCAAAAGCTGACGCTTGTACTCATGAAGTCTCTTTACCTGTACGTCAAAAATCGAATTCGGATCTACATCAATGCCGTTGTGCTCTTTGATATATTCGGCAAGACGGAGTTTATTCTGATATTTAATCTTCATAAACTCTTCCTGTGCCTTTTCATTCTTTGCATAATCCTTTAATGCTGCAATCTTCGGAAGATCGGTAATCCATCCGTCGCCGACTTTCTTTGTAACCCAGTCTGCAAGAAGCGGATTTCCATGAAGAAGGAATCTTCTCTGGGTAATTCCGTTGGTCTTGTTATTGAACTTCTCAGGATATAATTCATAGAAATCCTTCAGCTCCTGATTTTTCAGGATTTCCGTATGAAGTCTTGCAACACCGTTTACGGAATAGCCTGCATGAATGGCAAGATTTGCCATTTTTACCTGACCGTCGTAAAGGATTGCCATCTTCTTAACCTTCTCCTCGTTTCCGGGATAACGGCTTCTGATAGTCGCCTCAAATCTTCTGTTAATCTCTTCCACAATCTGATAGATTCTGGGTAATAATCTTGAGAAGAGGTCAATCGGCCATTTTTCCAGTGCTTCGGACATAATGGTGTGGTTTGTATAAGCACAGGTCTTTGTGGTAACATCCCATGCCTCATCCCAGGTAAGATAATACTCATCCATGAGGATTCTCATCAGTTCCGGAATGGTAACGGTAGGATGGGTATCGTTTAACTGGAAGGTAACTTTCTCATATAATTTATGGATGTCTGTATGATTTCTCATGTACTTCGCAACAGCTTCCTGAATGGATGCGGAAACGAAGAAATACTGCTGTTTCAAACGAAGCTCTTTTCCTGCAATATGGTTATCATTCGGATAAAGAACTTCCACGATGTTACGTGCAAGGTTCTCCTGCTCAACGGCCTTCTGATAATCACCCTTGTCGAAAGAATCCAGACGGAAGCAGTCTACAGGCTGTGCGTCCCAGATACGAAGGGTATTTACGATTCCGTTTCCGTAGCCGACGACGGGAAGGTCATAGGGAACGGCTTTTACTGCCTGATAGCCTTCGAGACGGTAATTGTTTCTTCCGTTTGCATCGGTATAGCTGGTTACATAGCCGCCGAAACGGACTTCCTTGGTATACTCGGGACGGCGGAGTTCGAACGGATTTCCGTCTGCAAGCCAGTTATCGGGAACCTCTACCTGATAACCGTCACGGATTTCCTGCTTGAACATACCGTAGCGGTAACGGATTCCGCAGCCGTATGCGGAATAACCGAGTGTTGCAAGGGAATCAAGGAAACATGCCGCAAGTCTTCCAAGACCACCGTTTCCGAGTGCTGCATCGGGTTCCTGATCCTCAATTTTGTTAATATCAACACCGAGTTCTTCCAGTGCTTCCTTCGCATCCTGATATGCGGTTAAGTTAATCATGGAGTTGCCGAGCGCACGTCCCATTAAGAATTCCATGGACAGATAGTATACCGTCTTCGGATCCTGCTTCTCATAAGCTTCCTGTGTTTTTAACCAGTGATCGACAATCTGATCCTTGATTGCATAGCCGACTGCCTGGAAAATCTGCTGGTCGGTAGCTTCTTCCATTGTCTTTCTGTATAAGGTTCTTACATTGTAAACAACGCTTCTTTTGAATAAGCCTTTATCAAATTTCAGAGTAGGAACCGAGCTCTTTGCTTTCTTTGTTGCAGCCTTCGTTGCAGGTTTCTTTGCGAGCTGTTTCCTGGAAGCGTCTTTCTTTGCAGGCTCCGCTTTCTTCGTTGCAGTCGCCTTCTTTGTTGCTGCCGCAGTCTTTGTTGCAGCTTTCTTTGTTGCAGCCGCGGTCTTCTTAACTTCCTTCTTAGCCGCACCGAGAGTTTCTTTCTTTGCGGTATCCTTCTTAGCTGCCGTTTTCTTTACGGTTTCCTTCTTTGCTGCAGTTTCCTTTGCTGTCGGTTTCTTTGCTGTTGCCATGTTTTGTCCTCCGTTTTACGGAGACTTTCGTCTCCTTTTTTTGGATTAAAAATCAATCCGGGTCAGTGTTCCTTGTAATTTTACTTTCTTGTAACTCCGATCAGAACATCTTCCCCATTGATGTTCCATTTCTTTGCATTCTCCGCACTTCCGCCGAATACAATCTCATCGGCCAAAACCTTGGTCGAAATTGCTTCTTCGTTTGCACGGATAATGTCTGCAATTTTATCATTCTCGGATACCGTAACGGTAATGTGATCCATTACTTCAAATCCGGAATCTTTACGCATCGTCTGGATTTTGCTGATAACTTCGTAAACAAATCCTTCGTTAATGAGTTCCTCGGTAAGGCGAATGTCCAAAACAACCGTAACAGGTCCGTCTGCCATGGATTCAAAGCCTTCCTTTTTAACCATATCAATTAAGAGATCTTCTTCGGTAAGGGAAATTGCTGCGCCGTTTACTTCAAAATCAAGACTGCCCCTGGATTTTAAGGTATCCATTGCCTCGTTCCCGTCCACCTCGGATAAGTACTTCTGAATGCCGCCTAAGGATTTGCCGTATTTCGGACCTACGGTCTTAAGCTGCGGTTTGAATGTATAGCTTGTGAATTCCCTGACATCATCGGTGAATTCCACGGTCTTTACATTTAATTCATCTTCAATAATTTCGGTATAGAATTCATCCAGCGTGAAAGGTGCTTTTACAAACATCTTTGCAATCGGCTGACGGTTCTTGATATTTGCGGTATTTCTGCAGGCACGTCCCAAAACAACGGTCTTTAAAACCGCATCCATATTTTCTTCCAGTTTCCTGTCGATGTAAGCATCGTTGCATACCGGGAAGTCGCAGAGATGTACGCTTTCCGGCGCGGACTTATCAACGGAGCAAACCAGATTTCTGTAGATTTCTTCCGCCATGAACGGAATCATCGGTGCTGCCGTTTTGCTGATGGTTACAAGTGCGGTATAGAGAGTCATATAGGCATTGATCTTATCCTGCTCCATACCCTTTGCCCAGAAGCGCTCGCGGCCGCGACGGACATACCAGTTGCTCATCTCGTCCACAAAATCCTGCAATGCTCTTGCGGCCTCGGGAATACGATAATTCTCAAGATGTGCATCGGTTTCCTTAACAACCGTATTCAGTCTGGATAAGAGCCACTTGTCCATAACCGAAAGTTTGTCATACTCCAGTGTATATTTCGTTGCATCGAATTCATCGATATTTGCATAAAGCACGAAGAATGCATAGGTATTCCAGAGCGTACCCATGAATTTACGCTGTCCTTCCTGAACCGCTTTTCCGTGGAAACGATTCGGAAGCCAGGGTGCGGAGTTGATGTAGAAATACCACCTGATTGCATCCGCGCCGTAAGTTTCGAGTGCTTCAAACGGGTCTACCGCGTTGCCCTTCGACTTACTCATCTTCTGGCCGTTCTCATCCTGAACGTGACCGAGCACGATTACATTTTCATACGGAGCCTTGTTAAAGAGAAGCGTGGATTCCGCAAGAAGGGAATAAAACCATCCTCTGGTCTGGTCCACGGCTTCGGAAATAAACTGTGCCGGGAACTGCTTCTCAAATAAATCCTTATTCTCAAACGGATAATGATGCTGTGCAAAAGGCATTGCACCGGAGTCAAACCAGCAGTCGATAACTTCCGGTACTCTGTGCATCTCCTTGCCGCAGTCAGGGCAGGGAATTACCACTTCATCGATATACGGGCGGTGAAGTTCCACTTTTGCATTCTCCGGATTGCCGGAAAGGGTTGCAAGCTCTTCCCTGGAGCCGACGGAGATTTGTTTACCGCATTCGCACTCCCAGATATTTAAAGGAGTTCCCCAGTAACGGTTTCTGGAAATTGCCCAGTCCTGAAGATTTTCAAGCCAGTCACCGAATCTTCCTTTTCCGATGGATTCGGGGATCCAGTGAATTGTATTGTTATTGGCAATCATGTCATCCTTAACGGCTGTCATTTTGATATACCAGGATTCTCTTGCATAGTAAATAAGCGGAGTATCGCATCTCCAGCAGTGCGGATAATCATGCTCTGCCTTCGGCGCATCGAAAAGGATTCCGCGCTCTGCCAGATCCTTCAATACCTCGGGATCGCAGGCAACCGCACCGGCTTCGATTTCCTTCTCGGTCGGTTTGCAGCGCATTCCCGCAAATTTGCCGGTTTCGGGTTTCATCTTTCCTGCACCGTCCACCATCTGTACGAAAGGAGCATCGTATTTACGTCCGACTCTCGCATCGTCTTCACCGAACGCGGGAGCGATATGTACGATACCGGTACCGTCGGTCATGGTTACGTATTCATCACAGTATACGAAGAAGGCTTTCTTATGCTGCTTCTCGGTTTCTGCGGCTGCACATTCGTAAAGCGGTTCGTATTCCTTATATTCAAGGTCGGTACCTTTGTAAGTTTCAAGAATTTCATATGCCTTGCCGTCAGCCATCGGTGCATATTTTGCATTGCCTTCCTTATCCTTTGCGGTAAGGAGTGCGCCGATTACGGTATCCAGAAGCGCTACTGCCATATAGTAGGTCTTGCCGTCAACGGCTTTTACTTTTGCATACTCATCGTTCGGGTTTACGCAAAGACCGATGTTCGAAGGCAGTGTCCAGGGGGTTGTGGTCCATGCAAGGAAGTATGCATCTTCATTTTTTACTTTGAAACGAACGATTGCGGTACGATCCTTAATGGTCTTATAGCCCTGTGCCACTTCCTGTGCGGAAAGCGGGGTTCCGCATCTCGGGCAGTAGGGTACAATTTTAAAGCCTTTGTATAAAAGGCCTTTGTCCCAGATTTCCTTTAAAGCCCACCATTCGGACTCGATATAATCATCATGATAGGTAACATAGGGGTCATCCATGTCCGCCCAGAATCCGACGGTTCCGGAGAAATCCTCCCACATTCCCTTATATTTCCAGACACTTTCCTTACACTGTTTGATGAAGGGTTCCAGGCCGTATGCTTCAATCTGCTCCTTGCCGTCAAGACCTAAGAGCTTCTCCACTTCAATTTCAACAGGAAGACCGTGGGTATCCCAGCCGGCCTTTCTCGGTACCATATAGCCCTTCATGGTGCGGTATCTCGGAATCATATCCTTGATAACACGGGTAAGAACGTGTCCGATATGCGGTTTTCCGTTTGCAGTCGGCGGTCCGTCATAGAAGGTGTAGGTTTCGCCTTCTTTGCGGTTTTCCATACTCTTACGGAAAATATCGTTATCCTTCCAGAATTTTTCTACTTCTTTTTCTCTTTGTACAAAATTAAGATCTGTACTGACTTTCTCGTACATAATTTCTCCTTAAAATAC
>CADANR010000011.1 GCA_902789265.1 uncultured Lachnospiraceae bacterium
TGCAAATCTCGTGAAACTAAATGCGGAATTCGCAAATTCCATGCGTTTTGAAAATATAAAAGGATATTATGTTTCACAGCCGGATTCCCTTTGCTTTGTAAAGGAAATGTTTGAGAAAAACCAATCTTCGGACAGGGAAATCCGTGGAGACCTTGCATTTTATATTGCAAACAATTCCGCATCCGGCTTATTTCAAGGGGTTTTTTCATCCTTTACCGTAAGCACGGAACTGACTAAGGCTGAAATAAAAAATATGGAACCCGGTCAGTCGGAGCTTATGATTTACGGGCGGATTCCTTTGATGCAGACTGCCAACTGTGTATTAAATACTACCGGGAATTGCAGGAAAACCGAAGGTTTTACTTATGTTTCCGACCGTTTGGGAGTGCGTTTCCCGATAATTACGCACTGCAGTGAAAAAGTATGCTATAATACCATATATAATTCCGTGCCGGTATCTCTTCATAAGCATTTAATGGATATTTTAAATATCGGATTAAGCGGATTACAGATAAGATTTACGAACGAAACCAAAGACGACGTAAAAGTCGTTTATCATATATTCGAAATGGGGAAATCACCGAAAATGTGCCGTATGAATATACGAACGGTCATTTTATAAAAGGAGTTTTATAAGCATAGCAGACTATGCTCATAGAGCGGGGAACTTTCAATGGCGAGTTTTATTTCAGAGACTTCCAATTATCTTTTTGTTGGAATTATTCTCTTTTATGTGATAACCAATATTATCGTGTTTTTCTTTAAAAATCCGGAAGAACACAAGCATTTCTATGCATTTCAGTTTATTATCGCCGTTTTATTCCATGCAGTCGGTTACATTACGCTTTTTATGCGGTCGGAAGACTTAAAATACTTCTTTTTCTTTGCATTTCAGGAAATTATCATGATAGCAATTGTCATGATTTATCTGACGATTTATCCGTCCATCAGCAGATTATTATTGAATAACATGATTTTCCTTCTGGATGTCAGTTTCATTATCCTGGGAAGGCTGGCTTTCGAAAATGCACTCCGTCAGTTCTCCATAACCATTGTATTGCTGGTGGTTTCCTTATTTGTACCTGTCATATATATCAAGAATAAAGGCTGGAGAAATGCACCTTACCTTTACTGTGCAGTCGGAATTATCGCTCTTGCAGCAGTATGGATTACGGGCTCCGTAACGCACGGTTCAAAGCTCAATATCGATCTTTGGGGTTTCAATTTCCAGCCCTCTGAATTTGTAAAGATTTCCATCGTCTTTTTTATGGCGTCCCTTCTTTCCCAGAAGAAGAACAAAATGAGATATATTCTGTGCATTCTGTTTATGATGGTACATGTAATGATTCTGGTTCTTTCAAGGGATCTGGGAAGTGCGGGAATCTATCTGATTACGATGATTTTCATGATTTTTTTAGCCAGCCGTTCGCCCTTTGTTTTACCTGCCGGAGCGGCATTATCGGTCGGCGCGTTTACATTTGCATACAAGGAATTTTCCCATGTCCGTGTCCGTGTACATACATGGCTGAATCCTTTTGAAGACGTGGAAAATACCGGATGGCAGTTATCACAGTCCCTTTTTGCAATCGGTACCGGCGGATGGTTCGGAATGGGTCTTTTCCAGGGTTATCCGAAATCCATTCCCTATGTGGAAGAAGACTTTATCTTCTCTGCAATCGGAGAGGAGATGGGCGTATTATTCTCCGTACTTTTGATTTTGCTCTATCTTTTTACGGCGCTTCATATTATCCGGTACAGTTTCCGTGTAAAATCGTCCTTTCATCAGCTCCTTTTATTCGGGTTCGCAGTTTGTTTTGCCGTACAGGTTTTTGTTACAATCGGTGGCGGTACCAGACTGATCCCCTTAACCGGTGTTACACTTCCCTTAATCAGTATGGGAGGTTCTTCGCTTTGCGCAACGGTACTTATGTTTTCTATTATTCAGGGAATCTATGTAAAGGAATTCGATTATAAGAATCTTTCCAAAGAGACCGTGGAAGAGGAAGAACTCGAGGACGATACGATTTATGATGATGACGAAGAGGACGAAGAGGAATATAATGAGAATACCGGAGCGGAATATGATGAAAGCTACGAAGAAGCATATGAAGAATATGAAATTCATGATGAGGAAGATATAATCCGCGCTGAAGCAGGAATTTCAGAAGCCTATTATAAGGAATCCGTCGAAGAGACAAACGGTAATGATGAAGTCGAAGGTTTAACGCGCGAATTCAACCCCGGCGAGCTTGCAGAAATACATTCCGTTATTCATACCGGCAATTCGCCGGAAGCACAAAACGTACATGATGTTCCGGCAGCATCGGAGGATACAGAGGATACGGAAGAAGATCCTGATGCCATGTCCATGGAAGAGATGATTAACGATTTTAATTTTGAAGATTAAGTATAATGCAAAGGAATTCTTATACAAAGTTTTTATAAGGATTTTCAGGGTTTTACAAGGATACATTTGAAGAATGAAAAAGAATAACAAGAAGAAAAACAATTCACCCAAAAAAGAATATATCCTTTCTGTATTAAAATCGCCGCAATTCTGGACCGGCGTGATTTTGACATGCATGTTTTCGGCTCTGATTTTTAATATTATTTTCTTTGTAAAAAGCCAGAGTTATGACATCATTTCCGACAGCCATAATCCGCGTCAGGCGCTGCTTGCCCATCAGAACATCCGAGGAAGCATCGAATCAAGCGACGAACAGATTCTTGCGGTTACAAATGTATCGGGTGATACGGAAACCAGAGTTTATCCCTACGGTGATTTATTTGCCCATGTGGTAGGATTTTCCACCATGGGAAAAACCGGTATTGAGAATACGATGAATATGAATCTGGTTACCTCGAATTCCTCGCTTTCCACGAAAGTGGATAATGATATCACGAGATCCAAGGACAGGGGAGATACCGTTGTTACCACACTCGACATTCCCCTGCAGCAGTGCGCATATAAATCCATCGGTTTCTATAAAGGAGCCATCGTGGTAAGCGAGGTCAAAACCGGAAGAATTCTTGCCATGGTTTCCAAGCCCTGCTTTGACCCGAACGAAATCGAAGCTGAATGGGAGGATATCATTAATGACGAAGATTCCTCGATTCTTTTAAACCGTGCAACCCAGGGTTTATATCCCCCGGGTTCCACTTTTAAAATCCTTGACCTTTTGGAATACGTGAAGGAGCATCCTTCCGATTATGAAAGTTACGGATATCAGTGTAACGGCAGATTCAATTATGACGGCAGAAAAATCACCTGTTATCACGGTACGGTGCATGGTTACCAAAGTTTGCGGTCTTCCTTTGCCAATTCCTGCAACTGTTCTTTCGCCAATATATCCTTAATTGTGGATCGCGGCAGCTTCGGGGATACTTTAAAGGGACTTTTGTTCGATTCGGAGCTTCCGCTGGATATCGAATATAAAAAGAGCCATTCCCCGATTCAAGCAGATGCAGAGGACGGAGATGTTGTGCAGGGCAGTATCGGTCAGGGTAAAACCGTCATTACGCCGATGCATCTTAATATGATTACCGCATGCATTGCAAATAAAGGCGTCATGATGAAACCGATGCTTGTGGATAAAATGAAGAACGCCCAGGGAACAGAACTTAAAACGTACACACCGACCGTTTATAAAAAAATCGTCAGTGAGCAGGATGCCGCAGTGGTATGCGATTATATGCATTCCGTAGTTACCTCCGGTACCGGAAGTTTCTTGAAAAACGCGGATTATTCCTCTGCGGGTAAAACGGGATCCGCGGAAACGGATTCCTCATCCAACAATTCACATGCCTGGTTTACCGGATTTGCACCTTATGAAGACCCGGAAATCGCAGTTACCATCATAATCGAAGGAGCAGGAACGGGTGGAACTTATGCAGTTCCGATTGCAAAACGTCTGTTTGATTGTTATTTTGAAGAAAAAGCACAAGAATAGTTGCACTTTTTACAGATTTTTTGTATATTATTAATGGGGTAACTATAATTATTTGGAGGTAATTTAAATGATTCATATTTTATTTGGTAATTATTTAAAGCGGATTGGGAAATTAGATTCCGATCAGCTCGCCAAAGTATATGAAGAACAGAAGAAAGTTCGCGTAAAACTTGGTTTGATTGCAGTTTCCGAAAAGCTTATGACATTAGAGCAGGCGGATGAAGTAAATAAGCTTCAGTCCATGCTGGATAAGAGATTCGGAGACATTGCCGTTGAGAAGGGGTACTTAACGAACGAACAGGTCGGAAGACTTCTTGGTATGCAGGGAAATTTATATCTGTCCTTTGTACAGGAAATTACCAACGAGAATCTTATGACCATGGAAGAAGTCGAGGAATGTTACGAAAACTTCCAGAAAGAACTGAATTTTACACAAACTGAAATGGACCGTTTAAAGAGCGGCGAAGCAGATCTTTTGATTCCTTTATTCCTTCCGCTTGGACTTGCCGAATATCAGAAAGAGCATATTTTAGTATTTATCAAAACCCTGATGCGTCTGATTGATAATGACTTATATATTGACAAAGCGGGAATTATCAGCGAGATTGATGCAGACGGATATGCACTGCAGCATATTACCGGTGATGCGGATGCAACTCTTTGTTTTGTTGCTGAAGGAAACAATCTTTTGAAGGTTGCCAATAAATTTGCAGGAGAGGAATTCGAATCCGTAGATGCCGATGCACTTGATGCATGTGCTGAATTTATTAACTGTGTAAACGGAATGTTTGCTTCCGATTGTTCTCCGAAATTTAATGTTGATATGCTTCCTCCGCAGTACAAGGAAGGAAGTGCAACTCTGACGGCTGACCGTCTCTGCCTGATTCCGGTATATATACATGGAGAAAAAATTAATTTGATTTCCGTTTTCAATGAGAAACTGATTGTTGAGGGGGAGAACTAAAATGGCTAGAATTTTAATTGTAGATGATTCCAGGACATCCAGAAAAATCTTAAGAGGAATTTTGGAAGGCGCCGGACACGAAATCGTTGCAGAAGCTGTTGACGGGCTGGACGGTGTAAATAAATTCAAAGAATTCTCTCCGCAGGTTGTTACAATGGATATTACAATGCCGATTATGGATGGTTTGGAGGCTTTAAAGAATATCCGTGAAGATGACAAGGATGCAAAGGTAATTATGGTTACCGCCGCAGGTCAGCAGAATAAAATGATGGATGCAATTAAGCTCGGGGCTTCCGAATTTGTAACAAAACCTTTTGATGCAGATGCAATTTTGAAGATGGTTGACAAGTTAAGCAAATAATATGAAATACCAAAAAGCCCATATCTTTATGGGCTTTTTTTATGATTTTTATTATGCGATTTTCTACAAATTTATTTCTTGACGAAAAAAGCAATAAACTGCTTCATAAAAGAAAATTACTTCCTTTCAGCAAACGAAGGATTTATCGTTTGCCGCTTTTTTGTATTTATTTTCCCGAGAACGGAAGCAGGATGGAATTTACCGAAATCAAGAATTTAAATTATCCGTATTTTCATTACCACAGACCGCTTGTAGCAGGCTTTGCTTCAAGTGAGTCAGGCGCAATAGCGATTCTTCGGACCATTATAGAAGATACCTATAAAACCGACACGAATTTAAATTACAGGGATTATGTTTTAAGATCCGGAAACACGGTGGAAAAATTTTCCGAAGTAATTTCTTATACAATTGTCCCACCGATGAAGGATGACGAAGAAGAGGAAGATTTCTCTTCGGAAAGTGGGAAGATGCCATGATCTTTTTAAATATCTTAAAAATCATCGGCTTTATCCTGCTCGGTATACTGGGACTGATTCTTTTTATTATCCTTTTGGTTATGCTTTGGCCGTTTCAGTACAGAATCGAAGCTGATTATCATGCGAAATTCAAAGCAAAAGCAGTTGTGAACTTCTTATTTCATTTTGTCCGTGTAATCTTTACCTTTGAAGACGGAAATCCGCTGCTTGTTGCCAGGGTACTGTGGTTTCAGGTTTATAAAAATGATTTTTCCGAAGAGGAAATCGATGAGTCGGAATTTGCTCCGGAATATGATGTTTCTCCGGATTTGATACTTGATGAGAATACATCTTCAGAAGAAAAAACTGAGAATTCTGCCTACGAAGAAACAGAAGAAATTTCGGAAGAAGGCATTCCGGAAGAAGAAAGTAAGAAAAGCGAAAACACCGAACCGGAAGAAGAGTATTTGGGACCGAGCAAGGAAGAAATCGATAAATTTATGGCATCCGAACTTCCGCCCGAATCTCCGAAATCGATTATTGACGAATTCTTTGACCGAATCGAGAATTTGATTTCCAATTTTAAGGAAAAATGTTATAATCTTAAACGGAGCATAAAAGAATACCAAAAAAAAGCCCGGTATTATTACAAATTAATCAAGTATTATTATAAAGTGCTTCATTATAAGAGCATGGAACCGGCTTTTAGGATGGTTAAGAAAACCATCATCGGCATATTAAAACATGTAAGACCGAGAAAGGTACGAATAACACTGCATTACGGTGCCGATAATCCGGCCGATACCGCAAACGCAGTTGCGATTTACAGTATGATTTATCCGTATTTCCGGAAGCAGATTCATCTGGATGCTGATTTTAATCAGGCGATTATAGAAGGAAACGGATATATAAAAGGACATTTTCAGTTATGCGTTCTTGCGTTTTACGCAATCAGGGCATATCTCAATAAACATGTTAGAAAAATGATTAAGTTATTTACACGGGAGGGTAAAAAACATGGCTGATACCAATTTTAACGCAGTGGTTGATTCGTTACTGAACGGAATGGACGGATTCCTTTCTTCCAAGACCGTTGTTGGCGAAGCAACACATATCGACGATACGATTATTGTTCCGCTTGTAGACGTTTCCTTCGGAATCGGAGCAGGAAGTGCAAACGGTGAGAAGTCCGGCGGCGGATGCGGCGGTATGGGAGCCAAATTACAGCCTTCCGCAGTGCTTGTCATTCATCAGGGAAGAACGAAGCTGGTTAATATTAAGAACCAGGATACCATGACAAAGATTATCGATCTGATTCCCGATTTGGTTGATCGTTTCAAAGAAAAAGGAGATCCTTCCAAGATTGATGATGATGCAGCAAAGAAGATTGCTTTTGATGAAGATGCAGAATAGCAGAAGCAATCCGAAGATTGATATTATTTGAAATCGAATGAATAACAGAAATAAAAAAAGAACCGGAAGGTTCTTTTTTTATTTCAAGCTTCTTTAAAAAGAAGCGAACGAATTCGAAATAATAAACTATGCTCTCTCAACTCTGTTAGACTTTAAGCATCTGGTGCAAACATGAAGAGTCTGGGTTCCGCCGTTTACTTTGCATCTAACCTTTCTGATATTTGAATTCCAAATATGATTGGAACGTCTATGGGAGTGACTTACATTATTACCGAAATGAACGCTCTTTTCGCAAATATCACATTTTGCCATTTCTTACACCTCCTTAGGACATACTTATTGCGAAAAACTCGCAACGTTTGTATTTTAACAGATTATAAAAAGGAATGCAAGTAAAAAATATAATGCTTCCATTTTTTATAAACTTAGGGTATAATGTATTAGAATTTTGTGTTAAAGGAGGCTTTGTTTATGAAGAATTCTATGGATACACATATGGGCAGCATCGTAATTGACAACAACGTAATTGCTAATTTTGCCGGAAACGTTGCACTTGAATGCTATGGTGTTGTAGGAATGGCTGCCGTAAATATGAGAGACGGCTTTGTCGGTCTTTTAAAGAAAGACAGCATGAGCAAAGGAATTCTCGTTTCCTGTGAAAACAATAAAGTGACCATTAATCTTCATATTATCGTCGCTTTCGGATGCAGCATCATCCCGGTTGCCAACAACTTAATGAGTGAAGTTAAGTATAAGGTTGAGCAATTCGCCGGCCTGGATGTAGAGCGTGTAAACGTCTATATTGAAGGCGTTAAAGTGGTAGAATAATAAAGGAGATTCAGACAAATGTCAGCAAAAGTAATTTCTGCCGATTTATTGGCAAAAATGTTTCTTGCCGGAGCAAAGTATCTGGAAAACAACAAAGAATACATTAACGAACTGAACGTGTTCCCGGTTCCCGACGGTGATACCGGTACGAACATGACACTTACCATTCTTTCCGCAGCGAAAGAACTGAACGGAGTTACCGACATCAATATGCAGACGGTATGTAAGGCCGTATCCAGCGGATCCTTAAGAGGTGCAAGAGGAAACTCCGGTGTTATTTTAAGCCAGTTAATCAGAGGTTTTACCAAAATTGCCTCCAATTATGACGAATTAAATGTAGCAATTCTTGATGAAGCTTGTCAGAAAGCTGTGAAAACCGCTTATAAAGCAGTTATGGTTCCGAAAGAAGGTACCATTCTTACCGTAGCTGCAGGCGTTGCAAAGAAAGCAGAAGAGCTTCACGCATCAGGAGAAGAAGATCTTGAAAAATTCTTAAAAGGAATCGTTGACGAAGCCCAAAGAGTGCTTCTTACAACTCCCGATTTATTACCCGTATTAAAAGAAGCCGGCGTAGTTGACTCCGGCGGACAGGGCTTATTGGAATGCTTAAAGGGTGCTTATGATGCATTCTGCGGCAAGGAAATCGATCTTACCTTTAACACATCAAAAAAGAAAGAAAAAGAGCAACCTGTAAAAGAAGAACTGAAATTCACTTACAGTGCCGAATTCGAAGTATTATTAAGCAAGAATTTCAACGTAAAGAATGAGATGGATTTAAAGGATTATTTGGAAACCATCGGTGATTCCATCACACTTACCGTTGAAAACGAAACCATTAAAATTTCCTTAAATACAAACGATCCCGGACTTCCTTTGCAGAAGGGCTTAAAGTACGGTGATTTAAACGGCATCCAGATTCAGAATCTGAAATTAAAGAGTTCGGGAAGTACCCCTGCAACTCCCGCACCCAAGAAAGCCGCTCCCAAGAAGAAATACGGTTTTATCGCCGTTTCCGTAGGAGAAGGAATCAATGAAATCTTTACTTCTTTAGGTGTTGATTACATTATTTCCGGCGGACAGACCATGAATCCTTCCACGGAAGATATGTTAAATGCCATTGAGAACGTAAATGCGGAAATCATTTTCATCCTTCCGAACAATAAGAATATTATCATGGCAGCTAACCAGGCCAGAGATTTAACGAATGACAAGCAGATTATTGTAATCCCTACAAAGACTGTTCCGCAGGGTATTACGGCAGTTATCAATTTCATGGCTGAGATGGAAGCGGAAGATAACGAATCCCAGATGAATGACGGCATTTCCAATGTAAAGACCGGTCAGGTAACCTACGCAGTCAGAGATACCGTAATCGACAATCACGAAATTCACCAGGATGATTTCATGGGAATCGGTGATCACGGAATCCTTTCCGTAGGCAAGAATCGTGATGATGTAACATTAGAGATGATTCAGGCACTTGCAGATGACGATACCGAATTGATCAGCGTTTACTACGGATCGGATGTTTCCGAAAAGGATGCAAAGATGTTGCAGGCACGCATTGAGGAAGCATTCCCGGCGGTTGATATCGAAATGCAGTATGGCGGTCAGCCGATTTACTACTACATCGTATCTGTGGAGTAGGTGCTTTCGTGTAATTGAGTTGAGTTTTGAAGGGATGACGGATGTCATCCCTTTTATTTACAAAAGTATTTATTTATGAATGGCTCGCATCGTGACTTCACGGACGTCCCGGTACCTCCATCTAGCGCAGGGGAGGTCCCGAGACGCCCTGCAAGTCACTCGCTTCGAGTTAACTTACATTACAGCTTGACGATTGGTTACATTGCGAAGGGTGAGTTGCCACTGCATCCGAACCACTAGAGCACAAAACATTTGCTTCGCAAATGCCTTTTGTGTGCAATCGTCAAGCGTGCCACAAAAAGTATTCTTATTAATCGGAGTTTATATGAATCTTAATCAGGTAAATGTTACACAGATAAAAGGAATAGGCGATAAGACCGCAAAGTGCTTGAAAAAGCTGCATATTGAGAGCGTAAATGATCTGCTCTGGTATGTGCCGAGAAGTTATATCCGTTATCCGGAAGTATCAACGGTTGCCGAAATGCGCGATATTCCGGACGGTCAGCCGGTTGCGGTATATGGAACCGTAAACAGGGACTTTGCAGAAAAGAAGTATTCCAATGTCTTAATCAGCACATTTACCATAAGGGACGTAAAAGGTGCCGCTTCGATTCATTTAAAAATCGTATTTTTCCAGCAGACCTATGTCAAAAACATTTTCTATCCCGGAAAGAACTTTGTATTCTACGGTAAAATCAAAAGAAGTCCTTACGGAATCAGCATCGAAATGCCGGAATACTATTCTTTGGAAGATTATAATAAGAAATTATCAAGTCTTCAGGGCGTTTATCCTTTAACAAAAGGAATCACCAGTAAAACAATCGGTAAACATGTGCAAACCGTCATCAATGAATTTTTTCCTGTTAATGACGCATTTTCTGCGGAATTCATTAAAGATAATTCCTTAATGAGTTTATCGGATGCATTTCGTAAAATACATTTCCCAAACAACATGGAAGAAGCAAGAGAAGCCAGAAATACGTTGGTTTTTCATGAGTTCCATGATTTTTTAAAACAAATTGAAGAATCCCGAATCAGTAATACCGAAAGCCCTTCCGATTTTGTTATAAACGATTTCTCTTTAGGAGACAAATACAGGGATTCCATTCCTTTTGAGTTGACCGGTTCGCAGAAAGAAACTATTGAAGAAATCAGGGCGGATATTTCTTCCGGAATCTGTATGCGAAGGCTTATCCAGGGAGATGTCGGAAGCGGCAAAACAATGGTTGCCTTTCTTGCTATGGCAGACCTTGCAAATGCAGGATATCAGTGTGCCTTAATGGCACCCACTGAAGTGCTTGCAACGCAACATTACGAAAAGTTCTGCTACGATAATGCCAATTACGGACTTCATTTAAAGCCGGTTCTTTTAACCGGTTCCCTTACCGCAGCGCAGAAGAAAAAGGTTTATACGGGAATCGAAAGCGGAGAGTATAACATCATTATCGGCACTCATGCCATTTTCCAGGAAAAGGTGAACTTTCACAATTTATCCCTGGTTATTACGGATGAGCAGCACCGTTTCGGTGTTCGTCAAAGAGAAATGCTTTCTGAAAAAGGCAGCACACCCCATGTCCTTGTCATGAGTGCAACCCCGATTCCGAGAACCTTAACCCTGACCTTATATACGGATTTGAAAATTTCCGTAATGAAAGATATGCCTGCAAAACGTCTTCCGATTAAATCCTGTGTAATCAGACCTGCCCTGCGTAAGGATGCGTTTGCGCTTATAAACAGTCAAATTAAGGAAGGGCATCAGGCTTATATTATCTGTCCCATGATTGAAGAAAACGAAGATTTTCAATTGGAAAACGTCATGTCTTACCATGAGAAAATCGATCATTACTTTAACGGAACCGTCAAATACGGCATCCTGCACGGAAGAATGAAACCGAAAGAGAAAACGGAAATCATGGAGCGTTTTGCAAAGAAAGAAATCGACATCCTGATTTCTACGACCGTAATTGAAGTCGGTATCGACGTGCCGAACGCAACCGTTATGATTATCGAAAATGCAGAGCGTTTCGGACTCGCAGGTCTTCATCAGATCAGGGGACGTGTCGGAAGAGGAGACTCCCAGTCTTACTGTGTTTTCATCAACGGAAGCGATAACGATAAGGAAAATGTACGTCTGGAAGTACTTCATAAGAGCAATGACGGTTTTTATATTGCCGAAGAAGATTTGCGTCTGCGTGGACCCGGAGACATTAACGGAGTACGTCAGAGCGGCGATATGCAGTTTGTTCTTGCCGATATCATTCAGGATTACGACATTCTGATGCGCGTCAAAGATGTTTTGGACCAATCATAATATATGTTTCTCACTATATAATGTGTAGTTTCTCTTTGCAAAGCACAAACACTTGTGCTATAATACTCAAGTGTATGTGCTTAAATATCCGTTTGCAATTTTCCTGCATAATTGTTTCACATAGGACATTAAGCATTTATACAGCTTTTCATTGGATAAATTTTGCCCGGTAAAAAAATGGGCATTATATATTCGTACTATATCAGTATTTCGTAAAGGATTACAAAATGGCTAAAACGAAAGCACCGTCAGATGAATATAACTCCTCGTCAATTACCGTCTTAGAGGGACTTGAGCCCGTCCGTGAAAGACCCGGTATGTATATCGGATCTCTTTCCACCAAAGGTTTAAACCACTTAATCTACGAGATTATGGATAACTCCGTGGATGAGCATATGGCCGGATTCTGCAGTAAAATCCACGTAATTCTGGAAAAAGACGGTTCTGCAACCGTATCCGACAACGGACGCGGAATCCCCGTTGACATGCATGAAAAAGGCGTTTCAGCGGAACGTATTGTATTAACAACCCTGCATGCGGGCGGCAAATTCGACAATAATATTTACAAGAATTCCGGTGGTCTTCACGGTGTCGGTTCTTCGGTCGTTAATGCTCTTTCCAAATATATGAGAGTACAGGTAAAGCGTGACGGTAACATATATGAAGATACCTATGAATGCGGAAAGCCTACTACAGAGCTGATTAACGGTTTGCTTCCCGTTATCGGAAAAACCAATAAAACAGGTACGACCATCACGTTTATCCCTGACGATACGATTTTTGAAAAAACGTATTTTAAAGCGGAAGATATAAAGCTGCGTCTTCACGAAACCGCATATTTAAATCCGGAACTAACCATTCTTTTTGAGGACAGAAGAGTGGATCCGCAGGAAAAGATTGAATTCCATGAACCCGGCGGACTGGTTAGTTTTGTGGAGGATATCAATAAAGGCCGCGAAACCGTTCATGAAGTGGTTTCCTTTAAGGGTACATGCGACGATATCGTTGTGGAATGTGCTTTCCAGTATATCAACGAGTTCCATGAAGATGTACTGGGCTTTTGTAACAACATTTACAATGCGGAAGGCGGAACACATATCACCGGTTTCAAGACCACCTTTACCACAATTATCAATAACTATGCAAAAGAACTTAAGATCTTAAAAGATAAGGATCAGAACTTCACCGGTCCGGAAGTGCGTTCCGGAATGGTTGCGGTTATTTCCATCAAGCATCCGACTCCCAGATTCGAAGGTCAGACCAAAACAAAACTCGATAACCAGGATGCCGCAAAGGCTGTTTCCAAGGTGACCGGTGATGAGCTTGTTCTGTATTTTGACCGTAACCTTGAAAATTTGAAATCCGTGATTTCCTGCGCGGAAAAAGCGGCAAAGATCCGGAAAGCGGAAGAGAGAGCAAAGACAAATATGCTCTCTAAGCAGAAATTTTCCTTTGACTCAAACGGTAAACTGGCAAACTGCGAATCCAAGGACATGGAAAAATGCGAAATCTTTATCGTCGAAGGTGATTCCGCGGGCGGCAGTGCAAAGACCGCAAGAAACCGTAAATACCAGGCAATTCTTCCGATACGCGGTAAGATTCTGAACGTTGAAAAAGCAAGTATCGACAAGATTCTTGCCAATGCGGAAATCAAAACCATGATTAATGCATTCGGTTGCGGATTTTCCGAAGGATACGGAAATGATTTCGATATCAGTAAGCTTCGCTATAACAAGATTATCATCATGGCCGATGCCGACGTGGACGGTGCACATATCAGCACACTGCTTTTAACCTTATTCTATCGATTCATGCCGGAACTCATTCAGGAAGGGCATGTATACATTGCCATGCCGCCTTTATACAAGGCAATTCCGAGCAAGGGAGAAGAAGAGTATTTATATGATGATTACGCACTTGCGAAATACAGAAAGAATCATAAGGGACCGTTTACCCTTCAAAGATACAAAGGTTTAGGTGAGATGGATCCCGAGCAGTTGTGGGAGACTACCTTAAATCCCGAAAAGCGGAATCTGAAGCTCGTTGAAATCGAGGATGCTTCCCAGGCAAGCAAGATTACGGAGCTTCTCATGGGAACGGAAGTTCCTCCCCGTAAGGAATTTATTTATACACATGCCCAGGATGCCATGTTGGACGTTTAAACATGCGCATGAAATACAATTTTGAAATATTTCTTTGTTAAGCATTTTTAACAAAATATAAACCAGGTGAAATCATGTCAGAAAACATTATAAAAACCGAATACTCCGAGGTTATGCAAAAGTCCTACATTGACTATGCAATGAGCGTTATCATTGCAAGAGCGCTTCCCGATGTCAGGGACGGTTTAAAACCGGTTCAGAGAAGAACCTTATATGATATGCACGAACTCGGTATTTACTATAATCGTCCTTATCGTAAGAGTGCACGTATTGTCGGCGACACCATGGGTAAATATCATCCTCACGGTGACAGCTCCATCTATGAATCCTTAGTTGTTATGGCTCAGGATTTCAAGAAAGGTCTTGCACTGGTTGATGGTCACGGAAACTTCGGAAATATCGAAGGAGATACTCCCGCAGCAATGCGTTATACCGAAGCCAGGCTTCAGAAGGTTACGCAGGATGCCATGCTTTCCGATCTTGACAAGGATGTGATTGATTTTATCCCGAACTTTGATGAGACCGAGAAAGAACCGGAGGTTTTACCCTGCAGAATTCCGAATATTTTAATCAACGGTTCGGAAGGTATTGCAGTCGGTATGACAACCTCGATTCCACCGCATAATCTCGGCGAAGTCATTGATGCCATGAAGGCCTATATTGAGAATCCGGAAATATCCACCAAACAGCTGATGCGCTATATCAAGGGACCGGATTTCCCGACCGGCGGAATTGTCATCAATAAAGACGACCTTCTCAATATCTACGAAACGGGAGAGGGAAAAATCCGAATCCGCGGCAAGGTGGATGTGGAAAAAGGCAAAAACGGGCATATTAATGTTGTTATTTCCGAAATTCCCTATACCATGATCGGTTCGGGCATTTCGAAATTCCTTACGGATGTTGCTGATCTTTATGAAAGCAAGAAATGTACCGATATTGTTGATATTTCCAACCAGTCCTCCAAAGAAGGAATCCGTATCGTCATTGAGCTTAAGAAAGATACGGATGCCAACAATTTCATCAATATGCTTTATAAAAAGACGAAATTAGAGGATACCTTCGGCGTATATATGCTTGCCATCTCCGATAAAAGACCCGAAACCATGGGGCTTAAGCAGATTTTAAGCAAATGCAGTGCATTTTATTATGAAATCAACCGAAGAAAATATACAAACCTCCTTCAGAAGGAAACCGAGCGCAAGGAGATTCAGGAAGGTTTAATCCGTGCCTGCAACGTTATTGATTTAATTATCGAAATTCTACGCGGAAGTAAGGACAGGCCGATGGCAAAACGTTGTCTGGTAGAAGGCGATACCACCGGAATCCATTTTAAATCCAAAGAATCCGAAATCATGGCTGCGATGCTTCGTTTTACGGAACGTCAGGCAAATGCCATTCTGGAGATGCGTCTGTATAAATTAATCGGCCTCGAGCTGGATGCCTTAATTAAGGAACATGACGAAACCATGGCAAATATTTTCCGCTACGAAGATATCTTAGAGCGGCATGATTCCATGACGCAGGTAATTTTAGGCGATCTGGAGCAGTTTAAGAAGGAATTCGCAAGAAAGCGCCGCACGGTCATCGAAAACGGTGAAGAAGCGGTTTACGAAGAAAAGAAAATTGAAGAAGCCGATGTTTACGTGCTAATGGACCGTTTCGGTTATGTGAAATGTGTCGACGAAGCGACTTATCAGCGAAATAAAGAGTCTGCAGACGAAGAGAACAAATATATCGTGCTGTGCAAGAATACCGGCAGAATCTGTATTTTTACCGACATGGGACAGTTGCATACCGTCAAGGTTTCGGACATCCCGATGGGCAAGATGAAGGACAAGGGTGTTGCTATCGATAACATTTCAACATATTCTTCCAAGACCGAGCAGATTCTGAATGTATCCTCTCAGTCGGAGCTCAATCTCTACCGCTTTGTATTTGTAACGGAGAAGTCCTTATGTAAAATCGTAAGCGGCGGAGAATTCGATGTAAGCCGCCGTCAGATTCTGGCGACCAAGTTAAACGAAGGCGATAGAGTAGTCAGTATCGAGGTCGTAAAGGAAACAAAGAATATCGTTCTGGTTTCAAACGACGGATACTTTATCCGTTTCTCCATCGATGAAATATCGGAAATGAAGAAGAATTCTTCCGGTATCAGGGGAATGAAATTATCTCCGAATGCAGCCGTGGATGCAGCATTCTACGAAACAATCGAAGGCGGCAATACCTTTACTTACCGCGATAAACAAATAGAATTCAGCAAAATCAAGCTGACCGGTCGTGACGGCAAGGGAACAAAATTAAGACTATGAGAGTAATTGCAGGAACAGCAAGGAGCATCCCTTTAATCACTCCGAAAGGTGATAAAACGCGTCCTACCATTGACAAACATAAGGAAACACTGTTTAATTGTTTAGCAGACATGCTCTATGACTCGGTTTTTCTGGATTTGTACAGCGGTTCCGGCGGAATCGGAATAGAAGCTTTATCGAGAGGTGCCAAAGTTTCTTATTTCGCAGAAAACGATAACGACGCCATCCGCTGTATTAAGGAAAACTTAAAGAAAACAAGGTTAGAAGAGCGTGGCAGAATCGTAAAAAGGGATGTTAAAGATGCAATTCGTTTAAGCATGCTGGAAACGGCGGATATCATTTTTATGGATCCTCCGTTTTTAACCCATGCGGAAACCGAAATCATTCCGTTAATAATGGAACACAATCTGTTAAAAGAGGACGGAATCATCGTGGTGGAATGCAACGAAGATGCCGGATTTGATTTCCTGGAACGGTTAAACCTTGAAATATATAAGGAAAAGAACTATAAAAGCTGCAGACATGTTTTCATCAGAATAAAGGAGAATGCGATATGAGTACAGCCATTTATCCCGGCAGTTTCGATCCCGTAACCTACGGTCATATCGATATTATCACGAGGGCAAGCAGGATTTTTGACCATATTATCGTTGCCGTGTTAAATAATCCTTCAAAATCGCCCTTGTTTACAGTAGAAGAACGTGTTACAATGTTACGTGAGGTTACTGCGCACCTGCCTAATGTGGAGATTGATTCCTTCTCCGGACTCTTAATTGATTATGCAAGAGAGAGAAACTGCCACATCGCAATCAGAGGACTTCGGGCTATAACGGACTTTGATTACGAACTGCATTTCGCACAGACAAACTCGACCATATCAAGAGGAGATCTCGAAACCGTGTTCTTAACAACGGACCTTGCATATTCGTTCCTTTCTTCCTCAACGGTCAGAGAAATTGCCTCGTTTCACGGTGACATTTCACAGCTCGTACCGAAATATGTTGCCACGAAGCTTTACCGGAAATACGGATTTGAAATTTAAAATCCATGCCGGTCGCTTTCCATACAAAATCATTTTGTGTAAATCAAAAGGAGAATAAAAATGCAAAGCAAAATTGAACAAACCATCAAGGACATTGAAGATTATATCGATGGTTGCAAGGGAACCATTTTTGCACCGAACAAAATCACGGTGGACAAAGAAGAGTTTATGGAGCTGATTGAGGAATTAAAAGCAAGCACTCCCGATGAAATCAAGGCTCTTCGCAAGATAGTTTCCAACAAGGATGCTATTATTAACGACGCAAAGAAAAAAGCACAAGCTTTAATTGACGATGCATCTGCAAGAACCAACCAGATGGTCAGTGAACATGAAATTGTTCAGGCAGCATATGCACAGTCCGATGAAGTAATGAGACTGGCTACCGCACAGGCTCAGGAGATTCTTGATAACGCAACGGCAGAAGCAAATCAGATTAAAGAAGCAGCAATTGCCTATACCGATGAACTGATGGCAGAAATCGAGAAGGTTATTGCACAGGCCATGGAAAGCAACGAAAAGAAATACAACGAACAGCAGGCAGCACTTGATCGTTATTACAATACATTAAAAGAAAACCGTGCCGAACTGTATCCGGAGCGCATTGATGCTACGGTACAGATGCCGATAGGAAATACGGACAGCTTTTCCGGACTTCCTTCCTCTACCGGAGAATTAAATCTTGACATGGTATAGGAACCAATAATGTGAAATGTGCTAAAAGCAAAAGAAAACCGGTTTCTTCATGAGGGACCGGTTTTTTCAATAAAATACTGTTATTCTTAATTAATAAAAATATAAAATTTCAGTTGCCATGAATCAATGTAAATTTCACAAAAACAGAATACGAATTCTTTCCGGAGTTATTGCACTTACTCTGTTAATATTCTATGTTCTTATTCCGGTTTCCGTTTATGCCGCTCCTGCAAAGGATGATTCGATCATCGTAGTGATTGATGCCGGAAACGGCGGTAAGAGTACCGGCGGCGAATATTTTGATTTAAAGGAAAAAGACTTAAATCTTGCGGTTGCTAAGTCCATCAAGGAATATTTAAGCAGATTCGACCATGTGAAGGTTCTGCTTACAAGAAAAGACGATAAGAACTTAAAGATTGCTGAACGGGCAAAGTATGCAAAGGCAAAAAAAGCCGATTATGTCATCAGCATACGTTTCAACGAATCGGAGTTTCACAGACAGACCGGTTCAGAAATCTATGTTCCTTCCAACGAAAAGCTTCAGAAATCCATTATGCCGATTGCTCAGTCCGTAGCGGAAGGCTTACAGGGAATGGGCATTTTTAACGCAGGAATCTACACCTGTACAGACTCCGAAGGCAAGGAATACTACGGGCTTATCAGAAACTGTGAGGATCAAGGAAACATTCCTTCCATGATTATCGCGCATCTTTATATGGACAGAGAAGAGTATCTTCCCTACATCAATTCTCCGGAAGCCCTGGATGAGATCGGAAAAAATGACGCAATTGCAATTGCACGTGCCCTGCATTTGAATTCCAATTCCATGATTTATAAATTCGAAGGCACTCCGGATGTGGAGTATTCCGATCCTTATGAAATAAAGGACAGTTCCAAATATCCCGAAGATGTAAGCGTTTCCGTAAAGGATTATGAGCAGCTTACAAACAGGGCATGTAAGATTACTTTTTCCGTCAATGCATCTGCTGCAAATTCCGTTTTGTCCGGATACCGTTATTCCATAGACGGCGGAAAGCATTATTCGGAATTAAGGGAATTTGACTACGGAACAAAGGGAGATTTCACTGAAATTATCCGTAAGAATGAAAATAAAATCGTTGTTGTTGTAGCATACAGTAAAGAAGGTTTGAGCGTTACCAGTAATATGCTGGATGCCATTAACGAAGTGGAACTTGATCCCGAATTTACAAAGCATAAACAGGAAGCGGAAGCTGCGGCTTTGCCGGAAGCTTCCTCGGAAGGAACATCGGAAGAGGTTGCGGAAATAATTGAAATCACATCGGATTCCAATGAAACAACCGCCGATATTCATGACCACGATCCGAAAATAAACTCCACACAGTCCGTTGTTGTAATTTTCGGTGCTTTCATGGGACTTTCAATCTGCGCTCTTTTATATTTTATTCAGAAAAAAGAAACCAAGTAACCTGAGTATGCGACTTGATAAATTCTTAAGCGAAACGAATACCCTTACCAGAAGCGAAGCAAAAGCCGCAATCAAAAAGGGACAGGTTTTTGTAAACGGTTCCGTGAATAAGGATCCCGGTGCCAACATTTCCGAGACTACAGATGAGATCAGATTTCAAAACAGGGTAATTGAATACCGCAAATTTCTGTATTTTGTCTTAAATAAACCGGCCGGATATGTGGTTTCCGAAAACGAAGAAGACGGTGAACCGGTATCAAAGTTACTCCCCGAAGAGTATAAAAGCCGATTAAAGCCGGTCGGAAGACTGGACAAAAACACATCCGGGTTACTTCTTTTTACAAACGACGGTGAGACTGCCCACATCCTTCTTTCCCCCAAAAACCATGTTGAGAAAACCTACCTGGTCAAATGTGAAAAAGACGTTTCGGATGAGGATATAAGACGTTTGTCAGAAGGCGTAAATTTAGGAGACGGAGAAATATCCCTTCCTGCAAAAGTGAAACGGGGAGAGGATGAAACCGAACTATATCTGACCATTCACGAAGGGAAGTACCATCAGGTGAAAAGAATGATGGTTGCAACCTGCAATAAAGTAATCTTTTTAAAAAGAATCTCTTTCGGCGGACTGGCGTTAGAGAATCTTTCAATAGAAGAAGGAGAAGGACGGCTTCTGAACAGTGAAGAAGCCGACATTCTCTTAGCGAAAGGAATAAAATGATTTTTCAAAAAAAGAAAGGGCAGTTTGCTTATTTAAAAAAAGCACCCGTTTATCAGGGACTCTTTACTTTGCTTTTGATGATTCTGCCCGCAGGTCTTTTCTTTATCGGTTTTTTCACAACCCACACTCCAAAGAATCTGTTTACGGTTGCCGCAGTGGTAGGAATGTTGCCTGCTGCCAAGGGAATTGTTTCTTTTATTATGTATCTGCGCGCCGAAAAACATACCTGTCCGGATGAACTGCATAATAAAATTACGCCATATGAAGGCAAGAATATTTTAATCGGCTACGATTATTATCTGACCAGTTATTCGGTCAATTACCCCGTATGCGTTGCCGCTGTCGGAAAGAATGTCCTTGTCGGACTGACGCTGGATTCGAAAACCAAATGCAATGACGTGGAAGCACATCTGAAAGAGTATTTAAAGAAGAATGAAATATCCGATATCACGGTTAAAATCTTTGATACCGAAGAAAAATTCTTATCAAGACTGGAATCCTTGTCATCTTCCGAAGATCAGGCAAGTGAGAATGAAACGCGTGCATTTTTATTATTAAGTTCACTGGCTCTGTAACAGGTAAATTAATATGATTGAATGGAAAGTAGCCCGATCCGAAGCCGGCGGCCGGCTTGATAAATTTATAAAATCAAGGCTGAAAGAAGCTCCGGATTCTTTTATTTATAAAATGGCCAGAAAGAAGAATCTGGTTTTAAATGATGCAAGATGCACCGGCAAAGAATTGCTTAAGTCCGGAGACAGCATTAAACTCTATGTTTCCGATGAAACGATTGCATTATTTTCTTCGGAAAAATCGACGGATTCAAAAGTTTCCATGTATACGGACGCATACCAAAAGCTGAAGGAAATCCAGGTAATAGAAGAGTATTCCGATTTGCTTTTTCTGTATAAACCGGCCGGAATTTTAAGCCAGAAGGCGAAGAATTCGGATTTGTCCGTAAATGAATGGCTGATCGGGTATCTTTTATCAAATAATGAAATAACCGAAGAATCGCTTCGGATTTTTCATCCTTCCGTATTAAATCGTTTGGACCGGAATACAAGCGGCATTGTTATTTGCGGAAAAACTCCCTTGGGAAGCAGATTCGGAAGCGCGCTTTTAAAAGACCGAACACTTCATAAGTATTATCATTGCATTGTTTACGGCGAATGCCGGCTTTCCGGAACGTATAAAGGATATTTATATAAGGACAAAAGCGACAATCTGGTTTCCTTTTATACCGATGAAGGAAAGATTCCGGGAAATAAAGTGGCGGAAGCAAAGCCCGTCAGTCTTTCGGTGAAGCCTTTAACAGAAGCAAATAATAAAACCTTACTGGAAATCGAACTGCATACCGGAAAAAGTCATCAGATCCGCGTAATGCTTAAAAACTTAGGCTTTCCGATCGTTGGAGATCCGAAATACGGAAAAGTTTCCGCCCAAAATCAATCTTCCGGGCAGATGCTTTGTGCAGTACGGCTGGAATTCCCGGAAATTAACGGCGATATTGCTTATTTAAGCAAACGGATTATTACTTGCAAAGCTCCTTTTTCATTGCATTAATCACATTTGACAAAAGGATGTACTTTCTGTATAATTTACTACGCTATCACTCTAATTTATTATCACTTTAATTTGTTAAAGCGAGGGTATTATGATTTCATTATTACACACTCCGGACGGAGTAAGAGATTTATACGGCGCCGAATTAAAAGAAAAGAAGCGCCTTGCGGCATCCATTAACAGGACCATCGAATTATACGGATACGATGCACTGGATACGCCTGCATTCGAATATTTTGATGTATTTTCCAAAGATATCGGAACAACACCGTCCAAGGATTTATATAAATTCTTTGACAAAGAAGGCAATACACTGGTATTAAGACCGGACTTTACGCCTTCCGTTGCAAGATGTGCGGCAAAGTATTTCTCCGAAGAGAAGTTGCCGCTTCGTTTCTGTTATGAAGGAAATACTTATATCAATACTTCCGAACTTCAGGGAAAATTAAAAGAAACGACGCAAATCGGCTTTGAATTAATCAACGATTCCTCCATTTATGCGGATGTTGAGGCAATCACAATTGTTATCGAGAGTCTTTTGAATTCCGGTTTAAAGGAATTCCAGATCAGCATCGGAGAGAGCAATTATTTCAAGGGAATCTGTGAGGAAGCAAACCTGGACGAAGAAACCGAGCTTACGCTCCGCGATTATATTACTTCCAAGAATTTCTACGGCTCCCGCGAATTCTTATCCGAGCAGAAGATTGATGCAACCCTTTTAGATAAGCTGGAAGCAATTTCCAAAGTGTTCCTTCCGCAAAAGGATTTGGAAGCCTTGTATGAGAATGCAACCAATGAAAGATCCCGAAATGCCATCAAGCGACTTCTCGATATTCAGAGTCTGCTTGCCAAAGCCGGATATGACCGTTTTGTTTCCTTTGATTTGTCCATGCTTTCGAAATACCATTATTACACCGGAATCATCTTTACCGCATATACCTACGGCGTCGGTGATTCCATCGTAAAAGGCGGCAGATACGATAAGTTAATCGGTCAGTTCGGAAAAGAAGCGCCCTCGGTCGGATGTGTTTTCCAGATTGACGAAATCTTAAATGCAATCAGAAGAAATCACTTATCCTTTACGGATAACGATCAGAAAAAAACGCTGATTGTTTATAAGCCGGAAAATTATGAAAAAGCCCTGGAAGAAGCAAGAAAAATCCGAAAAGATGATATTCCCGCAGAACTGGTTTTTTGGGAAGAAGGCTTTTCCAAAGAATATTACGAGAAAAAAGCGGCTGAAACCGGAAATCAGTGCTTTTTCATCTAAATAGTTTTAAGGAGTATAAAATGGATAACGAAAAATATATCGTGTTTGCACTGTGCAAAGGAAGACTTGCATTTAAAACACTGGAATTACTTGAGAAAATCGGTATTACCTGCGAGGAAATGTACGATAAGGATACGAGAAAGCTGGTATTCGTCAATGAAGACCTGCGGCTTAAATTTTTCCTTGCAAAAGGTCCCGATGTCCCGACCTATGTAGAGTACGGAGCAGCCGATATCGGCGTTGTCGGATCGGACATCATTCTGGAAGAAAACAGAAGAGTATATGAGGTTCTGGATTTGGGATTCGGAAAATGCCGCATGTGTGTCTGCGGGCCGGAAAGCGCAAGGGAGCTTTTAAAGCATCGTGAGAGAATCCGCGTGGCAACGAAATACCCGATTATCGCAAAGGATTATTTCTTTAACCGCAAGAACCAGACCGTGGACATTATCAAATTAAACGGATCCGTGGAACTCGGTCCCATTGTCGGTTTATCGGACGTTATCGTGGACATTGTGGAAACCGGAAGTACCCTAAGGGAAAACGGGCTGGATGTTTTGGAAGAGATTTGTCCGCTTTCTGCCAGAGTCATTGTAAACCGTGTCAGTATGAAGATGCAAAACGAACGGATTTGCGATATAATAGATAAGTTAAAGTTTGAACTGGAAAGGGAATGATTTCATGATTAAATTATATTTGGACGAAAAAAATATCAAAGATGTGTTGAATGAGTTAATCAAAAGAAGTCCGAATCACTATGAAGAATACGAAAGCGTTGTTTACGGCATTGTCAATGACGTAAAGGCCGGCGGCGACGATGCGGTTTTCGAATATACCTTAAAATTCGATAAATATTCATTAACCAAAAGAAATATCCGCGTTACCGAAAAGGAAATCGAGGAAGCTTATAATTCCATCTCTCCGGAATATATCGCTGTAATGGAAGAGGCATTTGAAAATATCAAGAGCTTCCACGAAATGCAGGTACGAAATTCCTTTATCCATACCTATGAAAACGGAAGCGTTTTAGGTCAGCGCATTACCCCGATTGAAAAGGTGGGTGTTTATGTTCCCGGCGGAAAGGCAGCTTATCCCTCCTCCACCTTAATGAACATTGTTCCTGCAATTGTTGCCGGGTGTGAGCGTATCATCATGTGTACGCCTCCGAATGCAAAAGGAAAGGTAAATGCAGGTACCCTTGCTGCTGCAAAGATTGCAGGCGTGAAGGAGATTTATAAAGTCGGCGGAGCACAGGCGATTGCCGCAATGGCGTTCGGTACCGAATCCATTCCGAAAGTGGATAAAATCGTTGGTCCCGGAAATATATTTGTTGCATTGGCTAAGAAAAACGTATACGGAAACGTATCCATCGATTCCATCGCAGGTCCTTCTGAAATCCTGGTACTTGCCGACGAAACGGCTACACCGAAGTTTGTTGCATGTGACCTGATGAGTCAGGCAGAGCATGACGAAATGGCTTCGGCGATTTTGGTAACCACATCGGAAAGCCTTGCAGATGCCGTAATCGAAGAAGTGGAAAAGAGAGTGAAGGTTGCAAAAAGGAAGGAAATCCTTGAAAAATCCTTATCCAAATACGGCTTTGTACTGGTTGCAAAGGATATGGAGCAGGCAATCGAAACCGTAAATAATATTGCATCCGAGCACTTGGAAATCGTAACAAAGAACCCTTATGAGACCATGACCAAGGTAAAGAATGCCGGAGCGATTTTCCTCGGGGAATATTCGTCCGAACCTTTGGGTGACTATTTTGCAGGCCCGAATCATGTACTTCCGACAAACGGAACGGCAAAATTCTTCTCGCCCTTATCCGTGGATGATTTCATTAAGAAATCCAGCATCATCAACTATTCCTATGATGCGCTTAAAAAAGTAGCCGATAAAATTGAGCGGAAGAAGAAGGGCTCGAGGCACACGCAAATTCCATTCGTGTCAGATTTGAAGATGAGGAGTAAATATGGCAAAGAAATCGAAAACTGCTGCCAGAAAAATAAACAGTCAGGCATCTGCTGCAAATAATGAAAAGAAAGAAAGTATTGCCGTAAATAACGTTCAGAATGAAAACGCAGTCAAAGAAAGCGAAGTTAAAGAAAACGAAGTAAAAGCTGAAGTAAAGGACGTTAAAGCAGACGAGCCAACGGACTTTGAAGCGAAAACCGACGGCGGCAATAAGACTACGGAACAATATACGGAGACAGTCATGGAAAAGAAAGCAGAAAATAAAAAAGAAGCATCCAGAGAATGTGTGATTAAAAGAGAAACCAGGGAAACTAATATCACATTGGGACTCCGTCTGGACGGAGACGGAAATGCGGATATCAATACCGGTATCGGATTCTTCGATCACATGCTCGAAGGGTTTGCACGTCACGGCAATTTTGATTTAAAAATCATCGAAAAAGGTGACTTAAACGTGGATTGTCACCACACCGTGGAAGATCTCGGCATTGTTCTCGGGCAGGCTATTGCCAAATTAACCGAAGATAAGACCGGATTAAACCGTTATGCAAGCTTTATTCAACCCATGGATGATGCACTTGTACTGGTAAGCGTTGACCTTTGCTCCAGAGCTTACTTAAATTTCAACTATGAATTTACGAAAGAACGCGTCGGATACTTTGAGACCGAGACCCTGAAGGAATTTTTCCGCGCGGTAGCCGATCAGGCAGGTATGAATATTCACATCAAAGTATTGGACGGAGAAAATACGCATCACATTATCGAAGCAACCTTTAAGGGCTTTGCAAATGCGTTAAATATCGCCACAAGCAAAGATGGCCGCAAGGGTGTGCTTTCCACAAAGGGGACGCTGTAAAATTAATTTTTAAAAGAAAGGAACCTGCTATGAAAAAAAATATAACGGTTCAGTTATTCATAAACAACGGAGAAATCTTCTTTGATGAAGCAAATGCAAAGCCCGTCGGCGAGCTTTTTGCAGAAACGGTTCGTTATTACGGAGATATCAATGCCGATGCGCTTTTGGTACAAATCAAAGCAGAAGGTGATGAAGGTAAAGAAAAATCCATCCATGCATTAAAGGAAATTGCAAAAGTGTCCGAAATACCGGTCTATGCAACATTCCCGATTGAGCGTGAAGAGGATGTCAAAAAGCTTTTATATGCGGATGCAAAGAAGGTTATATTGAACCTTTCCAAGCAAAGCAACTGGGATATGTTAGAGGACGTTTCCAAAAGATTCGGCAAGGAAAAGATTGCGGTTACCTTCGATGACTATACTAATCTCGGTGTATATCGAAAAATGGCGGAAACCTATGCATCCCATGTATTCGTATTCGGCGGCATTAAGGAATCCGAAATCAGCACGCAGATCTCCCTGCCTGTATTTTTAGGACTGGCGAATGTAACTTTGGAAAAGATTCTGGATACGCTTTCTTTAGAGTACATAGAGGGTGTGTTCGGCGATGTCATCAACGCCAATGCCAAGGAAATCAATGCGATTAAAAATCTCTGTTCGGAGCGTGGCATTGAAGTAAGAAGCTTTGCGCCGCAGATTCCCTGGAGTAAGCTTCGCAAAAATTCCGACGGCTTAATTCCGGTAATTGCGCAGGATTACAAAACCGGCCAGGTTTTAATGCTTGCATATATGAACGAAGAAGCATATTTAACCACAATGAAAACCGGTAAAATGAATTATTACTCCAGATCCCGCAAGGCACAGTGGGAGAAGGGCGAGGAAAGCGGTCATTTCCAGTATGTTAAGACGCTTTATGCAGACTGTGATTTCGATACTTTGCTTGCAAAGGTATCCCAGATCGGTGTAGCATGCCATACCGGCAATCCGACCTGTTTCTTTAATGAAATTGCATCCAAGGAATATGCCGAAAAGAATCCGCTTAAGGTATTTGAACAGGTTTATGACGTTATTGTTGACAGAAAGAAGAATCCCAAAGAAGGTTCCTACACCAATTATCTGTTTGACAAGGGAATTGATAAGATTTTAAAGAAAGTCGGAGAGGAAGCTTCCGAAATTATTATCGCTTCCAAGAATCCGGATCCGGGCGAAATCAAGTATGAGATTTCTGATTTCCTTTATCACTGCATGGTTCTGATGGTGGAAAAAGGGATTTCCTGGGAAGAAATCTGCTCGGAACTTGCAGCAAGAGAATAATTTCAATACAAAATGTAATAAAAAATGTTTTAAATGCATTAGATTAGGAACATTAAATGCGTAGTTTAGCTCTTAATGACGAGATTTTACTCAAGATAGATAAGCCGGCCAGATATATAGGCGGTGAAAAGAACAGCGTAATGAAGGACAAAACCGACATCGCTGTTCGTTTTGTTATGTGTTTTCCTGATTTATATGAGATCGGAATGAGTCATTTGGGAATTCAGATTCTGTACGGCATGTTTAATTCCTACGAAGATACCTGGTGCGAACGGGTTTATTCTCCCGGAATGGATCTGGATGCAATTATGCGCGAAAAACACATTCCTTTGTTTGCACTGGAGAGTCAGGATCCCGTGAAGGATTTCGATTTTCTCGGGATTACGCTTCAGTATGAAATGTGCTATACCAATATTCTGCAGATTCTGGATTTATCAGGAATTCCGTTTTCGGCTTCCGAACGGACTTGGGAGGATCCGATAGTCATCGGTGGCGGTCCCTGTTCCTATAATCCCGAGCCGATTGCGGAATTCTTTGATTTATTCTATATCGGAGAAGGCGAGACCAGATACAGGGAATTACTTGATTTATACAAAAAAGACCGCTCAAACGGTGTATCCCGTGAAGGATTCTTACATCATGCAAGCCTTATCCCCGGAATCTATGTTCCGAGCCTTTATAACGTTTCTTATAATGAAGACGGTACCATAGCTTCCTTTGATCCCGTCTATGAAGATGTTCCCCGTACGGTAAAAAAACAGATTGTAGAAGACTTGTCCGACTCCTTTTATCCGACCAAACCGGTTCTTCCTTTTATTAAGGCAACCCAGGACAGACTCGTTTTGGAAATCATGCGCGGTTGCATCCGCGGATGCAGATTCTGCCAGGCAGGGCAGTTATACCGGCCGATTCGCGAAAGAAGTCTGGAGACCTTAAAACAGTATGCGAAAGAACTCATTGCAAATACCGGACATGAGGAAATCTGTTTAAGTTCTTTGAGTTCCAGCGATTATACCGAATTGGAAGAACTGCTTTTATTCTTAATCGACGAGTGCGAAGCCAAAAAAATCAACATATCCCTTCCTTCCTTGCGTATCGATCAGTTTTCGCTGGATGTCATGAACAAAGTGCAGGATGTCAAAAAATCTTCCTTAACCTTTGCACCGGAAGCGGGTTCGCAGAGACTTCGTAATGTTATTAACAAGGGACTTACCGAGGAAGATATTTTGGCAGGTGCGAAACTTGCTTTTGAAGGCGGCTGGAACAAGGTGAAATTATACTTTATGCTTGGACTTCCGACTGAAACGGAAGAAGATATCAGAGGAATCGGGTTATTATGCAACGAAATCTGCAAAACCTATTTTGATACCGTACCCAAGGAGAAACGAAACGGGCAGAAGATTCAGGTTACCGCAAGTACCTCTTTCTTTATTCCGAAGCCGTTTACGGCATTCCAATGGGCTTCCATGTATACCGAAAGCGATTTCCGTGAAAAAGCCTATCAGACCAGACTCGGGATTATGGACACATTAAACCAGCGTAGCATTAAATATAACTGGCATGATACAGATGTATCCGTTTTAGAGGGCGTATTCGCAAGAGGAGACCGTAAAATCTCTGCCGTGATTAAGCTTGCATACGAAAGCGGCTGTATTTTTGATGCATGGAACGAGACATTCCACTATGATTTATGGCTGAAAGCATTTGAGGAATGCAACTCATCCATTGAATTCTATACCACAAGAAAACGCGAAGATGATGAGATTTTTCCCTGGGACTTTATCGATATCGGAGTAAGCAAAGCTTTTCTTCTTCGCGAATGGCACAATGCCCTGAATGAAAAGGTAAGTCCGAACTGCAGAATGCAGTGCCAGGGGTGCGGTGCGGCATCGTACGGTGTCGGACTGTATTGTCCGTAATGCAATATTGTAAATACAGAGAGTGACTTGCAGGACTCCGAGGAGGCGAACACCTGTGCCGGCCTGAGTCCTCCGCGAAGTTATTGAAGTCACGAAGCGTGCCAATATAAGGATTATATAAATGAAATTACGTGTAAGATTCAGCAAATTCGGTCCAATCAAGTTCATAGGACACCTTGATACGATGCGTTTCGTACAAAAGGCAATCAAGGCGGCAGGAATCCCGGTTAAGTATACGGAAGGATTCTCACCGCATCAGGTACTTTCGTTTGCATTTCCGTTAGGTGTCGGGATGGAGTCGGAGAGTGAGTATTTCGATATCGAGGTCGTTAGTATGGAAGGCTCAGAAGCCTTCAAAGAGTCCTTAAATCGTGAAATGTGCGAAGGTCTGGCGGTTCTTGATATTTACGAACTTCCCAAGAAAGCAAAAGGTGCCATGGCATCCGTATCTGCGGCTTCCTATCGGATTCGCTTTCATGAAGAAGGGCTGGCAGGGATTTTGGAAGAAGCGGTATGTAAATTCCAGGGAGCCAAAGAGGTAAAATCCTATAAAGAGACCAAAACCGGAATCAAGGAACGCAATTTAAAGGATGCCGTTTATCAGATTGAGTCAGAAGACGGAGAATTATTCTTCATGTGTGATGCATCTTCCGGAGGTAATTTAAAACCTTCCGCACTCTTAGAAGGGTTATTTACCCCTTACGGAATCGTTCTGAATGCATGGGATTATGATTTAATCCGTACGGAAGTCTATAAAACAGAAGAAGAGAACTATGTCCCGTTATGCGAAGGGTTAAAACGAGTACAATGATCAAACCGAAACCGAAAAACCAGGACGCTGTTGAACTTGCCGAAACAAAGAATCAGGACTGCGTCCTCCTTTTTACAACTTATGAGAACCGAAAAATCGCAGCAATTCTGAACAACAATGTCCTGCAAAAGGTATTTGTCAAAGAAAAAGGATTGCCGCGGGGAACGATTTGCCTCGGAAAAGTAACCGAAATAAAGGCGGAAATCGGTTGCGCATTTTTGATGATTGCAGAAAAACAGAAATGCTTTATCCAATTGGCAGAATTAAAAGACGAATATAATCTGACAAAACCCGGACAAACGGTAAAATGCGGAGACTCTTTTGTTGTTAAACTGACAAAAGAGCCTGCAAAAAACAAACTTGCCTCAGCAAGTACATTCCTTTCGGAAGCGGAAGAACAATACCGGCAAGTCGGAGCAACCAGGACGGATTATTCCGTATTAAAACAGGGAAAATCTTATATAGAAGAAGCTTTTAACAGTTTTATTCTGTTGACTGACCGGGTTAATCAAGTCCAGGACGGTGATGCGGAAACTTTGACAGACAGGACGGAAAGAGATGATCGGGATAAGATTAACCTGAATCGTTTTCGTGTTATAACAGACGATTTGGAAATTTACGACAAACTAAAGCAGTCGGATTCCGTTTTTCAAAAAAACACATATAAATTTATTTCCCTGCAAAAATATGAGGACAGTCTGGTCGGTTTGAATATTTTATTCGGGTTGAAGGAAAAAATCACAGAAAGTTTAAGCCGGCACGTTTGGCTTAAGTCCGGAGCCGATATTTATATCGATCGTACCGAAGCATGCACCGTAATTGATGTCAATTCCGGAAAAAGCTCAAAGAAAGAAGAATCAAAAGAGCGTTATCTTTCATTAAATAAAGAAGCAGCCACTGAAATTTGCCACCAGATTTCCTTAAGAAACCTTTCCGGAATTATTCTGATTGACTTTATTAATATGAAAAGCGAAGATGACAAGGCCGAACTGATTGCTTTTATGAAGGAATTATGTAAAACAAATGACCCCAAAATGCACATTATCGGTATTACAAAGCTCGGAATTATGGAAACCACGAGGCAAAAAACAGGCCCCTCCTTGCATGAGCAATTTGAATCGTGAAATTTTTATGTATTTTTGTATAATTTAACAAAAATAACTTGAAAAAGCATGGGTTTATTGTTATATTATATTCATGTCCGAAAGATATTATAATTAAAATGACCAAAATCTAAAGGCAATAAACTAGATTTTGTGTTGTTTTTCGCTTTAAAAAGCAAGGGTATAGCATCTTCGGAGTGTATATTGGGAATGAAAGGGAGGTTTATTTATAATGGCAAATGCTCAAGTTTTTACTTGTAATTACGGCGGCAGCATTAAGAATAAGCTGTTAAAAAGCGGAGAGAAACTCTTCTTAAAATTAGAGGACGGAAAGATCTCCGGAAAGGCATTTATCTGTAACGAAGAAGGTCGTAACGGATATATCGATAACTTTGATTATCCGATTAACGACGTCAGAGAAGTCTTCAAGGGTGAGTATCAGGGCAACACGGCGCTGATTATGAACACACGTCTTACCAGTTTATACGGCACAAAGAAGGCTCAGACGATTTTCCCTTCAATGAAGGATATCGACATTGTTATTGAGAAAATCGGGCAAATGAAAGAATCGCATGGTGGAAGCGCTTCTACAAAAGAACCTCCCCGTCAGGCAACCACACAAAGCCAGCCGATCGCAAGACCTGCCACACCTGCTGCACCCGTAGCTCCGCAGGGTGGTCCTCAGGCAGTTGCTCCCGCTCCCGTTCCGAAGAGAATGGAAACCCCTTCTCAGAACGTGGTAATCAAGCAGGAGTCTCCGATGAGAGGCGAAGATCCGAACGTAGGAAGTGCACTTCTCACCAGGAACCCTCAGGTTCAGCAGCAACAGCAGAATGCGTCCGTCGGATCCAGCAAGATGAATCATTCACATCCTCAGGCTGCACCCGCTCCGGTTCCTCAGGCAGCCCCTGCACCCGCGCCTGCTCCGGCTCCGGTTCCTGCAGACGGACCTGTGCTTAAGGCATCCACTCCGCCTCAGGCAAAGAAGAAAGAGAAAGAAAAAGATTCCGAAGATTTCCAGAAGAGAATGGAAAAGCTGTATAAGCTGAAAGAAATCGGAATGTTAACGGATAAGGAATTCGAAGACAAGAAGCTTGAGCTTGTCAGTGAACTTTGCGGCATGACCGATTTCAACGAGAAAGTTCAGAAACTCGTTGTATTAAAAGAGTGCGGAATGTTATCCGACAGCGAATTTGAAACCAGAAAGGTTGACATCATCAGAGAATGTTGCGATACAAACGTTTCCGATCTCGGTCAGTATAAAGATAATATCTCCAAGCTGCCGTTCTTAAAACTCGGCGGAATGATTGATGAAGCAGAATTCAAAGAGAAGAAAGCAGAGATTATTTCGGAAGTTGACTTCAGCGATACCGATCCTCACGAAGTGCTCGTTGCTAAATTAGAGCGCTGGCCGATTTTGAAAGAAGCAGAACTTCTTTCCGAAGACGAGTACAAGGCTAAGGTTCAGGGATTAATCGATATTATCGATGTATCCGAATACGACAGCATTCCTACTTTGGAAGCAAAGCTTGCTAAATGGCCGGCACTTGTAGAAGCTAAATTAATCTCCGACGGAGAGCTCAGAAGAAAGCAGGCTAATGTTGTTGAAACATTCGCAAATATTCCTTGGAGAAACGTTCCTGAATTCCAGGCAGTTGTCGAAAGACTTATGGCATTGAAGAGATGCAACTGGTTATCCGAAATGGATTTCCACACCAAGAAAGTCGAGTTGCTTCGTAAGGTAGATCAGGTAGAAGATTATATTACCAAGGTTGAACTTTATATCTCTCTTCCGAAGATCGGCATTATTTCCGAATCCGAATACGAGCAGAGAAAGCAGAAGTTCATCGATGAAATCTTCGGTTCTTATGAAACCATGGAAGAGTTCCAGATTAAGGCTAAGAAGTTAATGGATCTCCAGAAGACCGGAATGCTCACCGAAGAAGAGTATGATAACTACAAGATGAAACTGATGAGCGAACTGTAATTCAAAAAAGAGTATTTCAAAAGAGGGTGGATAAAATTCCATCCTCTTTTTTCTTGAATAGCGTGCAAATAAAATTCTTTTTACTCGATTAAAATGATTGACAAAAGCTTTCATATAGTGCTAAAATATTCGAGTATGCCGCATGATGAGGTAAAAGTGCGCGGATTTTAATAATTCCAAGCCACCACAGTCAGCGAGTTTTTATAATAAGGAGGTGCCTTATGTACGCAATTATCGCAACCGGAGGAAAACAGTATAAAGTTTCCGAAGGAGATATTATCAAAGTTGAGAAGCTTGCAGCAGAAGCAGGCGAAACCGTTACTTTTGATGATGTAGTTGCTATCAGCGGCGATTCATTACTTGTCGGTGCTGATGTGAAAGCGTCCAGTGTATCTGCAACCGTTATGGAACAGGGCAGGGGTAAGAAGGTTATTGTATACAAATACAAGAGAAAATCCGGATACCACAAGAAAAACGGACACAGACAAGCATACACTCAGGTTAAGATTGATAAGATCAACGCTTAATATTTATGATTCAGGTCATCATACAGACGCATAATCAGGAATATAAGTCAGTCATCAGTACGGGACATGCGGATTATTCCGAAGCTGGAAGTGACATTGTTTGCTCCGCGGCTTCGATTTTACTGATAAATACCGCAAATTCCATCGAAAAATTTACGGATTCTTTCTTAGGATCCGATGCAGACGACGGAGTGGTAACTATTGTTTTAAAAGACCACCCGGGAAATGATGCAAAACTTTTGATTGATTCCATGATTCTGGGACTTGAAAGCATTCAAAAAGAATACGGTAAGAATTATCTAATGATTGATTATAAGGAGGTGTAAACCGATGTTAAAATTGAACCTTCAATTATTTGCACATAAAAAGGGAGTTGGTTCTACCAAGAACGGCAGAGATTCCGAATCCAAGAGATTAGGTGCAAAGAGAGCTGACGGACAGTTTGTAAAAGCAGGAAACATCCTGTACAGACAGCGCGGTACCAAGATTCATCCCGGTGTGAATGTTGGAATCGGCGGAGATGATACATTATTTGCTTTGACTGACGGTATTCTTCGTTTCGAAAGAAAAGGCCGCGACAAGAAGCAGGCTAGTGTTTATCCTGTAGAGAAATAATTCAGACTACAAATGTTGAAAGCCTCAAATCAGATTTTGGTTTGAGGCTTTTTTAAACGTATGATTTAGGAGTTTTTATGTTTGCAGACAGAGCAAAAATCTATGTCAGAAGCGGAAAAGGCGGAGACGGACATGTTTCCTTCCGACGAGAGAAATACGTACCGGACGGCGGTCCGGACGGTGGTGACGGCGGAAACGGCGGAAGTGTTATTCTGAAAGTCGATTTAGGGAAAAATACCCTGACGGACTATAGACATATTCGTAAATACTGTGCCGAAAACGGAGAAGACGGCGGAAAGAAAAACTGCCGCGGAAAGAACGGAAAAGACATTATCTTAAAAGTGCCGGAAGGAACCGTTGTAAAAGAAGCGGAAAGTGGCAAAGTTATTGTTGATATGTCCGGCGACATGAAGGAATATGTCCTTTTAAAGGGCGGAAGAGGAGGAAACGGAAACCAGCATTATGCAACTTCTTCCATGCAGGCGCCGAAATATGCCCAGCCGGGACAGCCTTCCAGGGAATTAAATCTGTTTCTGGAACTGAAACTGATTGCAGATGTCGGTTTAATTGGTTTTCCGAATGTAGGAAAATCAACCCTTTTATCCCGCACTACAAATGCAAGACCGGAAATTGCAAACTATCATTTTACAACCATTAATCCGCATCTCGGTGTTGTCGATTTAAAAGACGGAAGAGGTTTTGTTATGGCAGACATCCCGGGTCTGATTGAGGGAGCCAGCGACGGGGCAGGATTGGGCCATCAATTTTTAAGACATATCGAACGTACTAAACTTTTAATTCACGTTGTAGACGCTGCTTCCACAGAAGGGCGCGATCCGATTGCAGATATAGAAACCATCAATGAAGAATTAGCCAAATATAATGCCGATCTGGCGTCCAGGCCACAGATTATTGCCGCCAATAAAACGGATGCAATAGTCAAAACGGAACCGGAAGCCGTTGACATCGACGAAAACGGAGAACTCATTTTCGATGAGAAAAAAGGTGCGGATCCGATTGAATTAATCAGGGAAAAATACGAACCACTCGGCATTCCTGTTTTCCCGATCAGTGCTGTATCAGGCGAAGGCATCGAAGAACTTCTTTACTTCGTGGCAGAAAAGCTTGAAACGATAGAAGATATGCCTATTGTTTTTGAACAGGAATTTGATCCCGAATACGAACTGGTGAATACCAACGAGCCTTACAGCGTATATTATGATGAAGCTGCAAAGGAATATGTAATCGAAGGCCCGAGAATCGAAAAAATGCTTGGTTACACCAATCTGGATTCTGAAAAGGGATTTGCTTTCTTCCAGAAATTCTTAAAAGAAAACGGAATGCTGGATGAATTGGAAGCTTTGGGAATCCGGGAAGGGGATACGGTCCGGATGTACGGATTTTCCTTTGATTACTACAAATAATTGATTATTGCTTTGCAATTAAATGTAAATCTAAAAAAGACCAGGAGAATACAATGAATTTAACAAGCAAACAACGCGCATATCTGCGTTCTTTGGCAAATCACACAGAGGCATTATTTCAGGTAGGAAAATCTTCTTTAACACCGGAACTGACAAATGCCGTTTTAGAAGCCTTTAATACCAGGGAAATCATTAAATTATCCGTATTAAAGAACTGTACGGACGATCCGCGTGAGCTCGGCGAAATGATTGCCGAACGTACAGGAGCCACATTCGTGTGCAGTATCGGAAAAAAGATTATTCTTTATAAAGCCTTCAAAGAAAAACCGGAAATAGTACTGCCTAAAGCTTAATAAACTGATTCAAACCTTTTTGAACGATAATTATGATTAATTATTTTGACTTATAATTATGATCGCAGCTATCGGAGTAAACATATGAAAATCGGCATAATAGGGGGAACTTTTGATCCCATTCATAACGGACATTTGTATATCGCATCGAAAGCCATGCAGGAATTCAATCTTTCCAAGGTGCTTTTTATTCCTACAGGCGTATCCTATATGAAAACCGACGTATCAAATGCAAGACACCGCTATGAAATGGTCCGCCTTGCAATTAAAAATTACCCGAATTTCGAAATCAGTGATTTGGAAGTTTTTCGCGGCGGAAATACCTATACTTGTGAAACTATAGCAGAGCTTAAGAAAATCTATCCGGAAGATAAATTTTATTTTATTATCGGTGTGGATACTCTGTTTATGATGGAAAAGTGGAAGAATTTCGAATATATTTTTGAAAATATAACCATTATCGTTGCAGATCGCGAAGATGAAAACAGGAAAGATAAAAAAGAGAAATCCGAAGCTTTAAAGAGAAAATACGGAGCAAAAATCAAGTTTCTCGAAGCCGAGAAATATGATGTATCCGCAACGCTGTTACGGGCCGCATTAAAGATTAAATCTCCGGCTTATAAAATTCAGGTCGACTGTCCTGACAGCGTGATCCGGTACGCAGAAGAGAAGCACCTATATGATACCGTTCCCATGAAAGAATCCGAGATTCTGGAGCTTTTAAAACTGGATTTAAAACCCAAACGTATTG
>CADANR010000012.1:0-26079 GCA_902789265.1 uncultured Lachnospiraceae bacterium
TCGGCACTGTCATTGGTTACGGAACCCCAGATATTGATGCCTTCGTCAGAAAGAAGCTTCGTAATATCGGTCATGGTTCCTTTCTTATTTTCTGCATAGATAGATAACTGCTTTAACATTTCGTAAATTCCTTTCATGGCCTGTCTCAAAGCCATTTTCATAAGTTTATTTCTTTAAGCCCTTACTACACCGGCTTATTTTTTAACTTTTATTGTGGAAGAGGAATACTCTTCAATCAGTCCCAGAACGATGTCGATTGCATTTCCCTGGGAACTTGAGGTCATGGTTTCCGTATATTTGTCACGGTTTTCATAAAGCTCGTAAATTTTACTCGTTAAGGAAAATGTATCCATATCCTCTTCCTGTAATACCAGAGAGTATCCCTGGGCCTCGAAGGAAGCTGCATTGAGAATCTGGTCACCTCTGGATGCAGCCTTGGAAAGAGGAATCAGAAGATTCGGTTTCTTTAAGGCTAAAAGCTCGCAGATTGCATTGGCGCCGGCACGGGAAACCACGATGTCTGCCATTGCCAGAACGTCTTTCAAATCACCCTTTAAATATTCGAACTGCTTATAGCCGGGCTGCGTTAATAAAAGATTGTCCACACGGCCGGTTCCGCAAAGATGCACTACCTGAAAATCCTTTAATAATTTCGGTAAGGAGGTGCGGATTTCCTTGTTGATTATAACGGATCCGCTGCTGCCGCCGATGACCATTAACACGGGCTTGTCCTTCGTAAAACCGCAAAGTTCATAGGCCGCCTCTTTGCTGCCCTTTAAAAGCTCTTCACGGATGGGGGTTCCGGTAAGAACCGCTTTTCCGGCCGGAAGCTTCTCCACAGTTTCCGGGAAGTTACAGCATACTTTCTTTGCAACCGGGATGCAGAGTTTGTTGGCAAGTCCCGGAGTCATGTCGGACTCATGAATGATGCAGGGGATGTGTAATTCGCCTGCCGCACGTACCACGGGAACCGAAACGAAGCCGCCTTTGGAAAAAATCACGTCCGGACGGATATCCTTTAAGATTTTTCTGGCTTCGGCAAGCCCCTTTACAACGCGGAACGGATCCGATAAGTTCTTCGGATCGATGTAACGGCGTAATTTTCCGGTTGAAACACCGTAATAGGGAATGTCGTAATCGGAAATCAGTTTCTTTTCAATTCCTTCGTAGGAGCCTATATAAGAGATTTCATAGCCGAGTTTTTTCAAACGCGGAATCAATGCGATATTCGGGGTGACATGTCCTGCTGTACCGCCACCGGTAAGAACGATTCTTTTCATGAATTTTCATCCTTTGCACATGGTACGAAGATGTCGGTGTCGTAAAGGAAATGCGGCACCAAAAAAATTATAGCAAATAAAGGATATGGTATCAAGGAATTTCATACTTTCGGCTTGAAACAAGGCTTTAATTTTGCTACACTTAAACGTGGACGAAAAGTTCAAAAATGCTTAAATTGGCGCATGCGCTTAAATATAGGAGGTAAGATTAATGAGCAAGGTAACATTTGATTATTCGAAGGCGGCTCCTTTTTTGAAGGATCACGAGATGGAGCTTATGAAGAAGCTTGCACTGGATGCCAAGGATGTGTTAGTGGCAAAGACAGGTGCCGGCAATGATTTTTTAGGTTGGATTGACCTTCCCGTGAACTATGATAAAGAAGAGTTTGACAGAATCAAGAAAGCAGCGGCAAAAATCCAGAGCGATTCCGATGTACTGCTGGTAGTAGGTATCGGAGGATCTTACCTCGGTGCAAGAGCAGCCATTGAGTTCTTACGTCACAGCTTCTACAATGTAGTGGATAAGAATATCCGCAAGACTCCCGAAATCTATTTCGTTGGAAATTCCATCAGTTCCACATATTTAAAACATTTAATCCAGGTAATCGGAGACAGGGATTTCTCCATTAACATGATTTCCAAATCCGGTACCACCACAGAGCCCGCAATCGCTTTCCGTGTACTTAAGAAACTCTGCGAAGAGAAGTACGGCGAGGCAGAGGCAGCAAAGAGAATCTATGCAACCACCGACAAGGCACGCGGATCCTTAAAGGGACTTGCTACCGAGAAGGGTTATGAGAGCTTCGTGGTACCCGATGATATCGGCGGACGTTTCTCCGTTCTTACCGCTGTAGGTCTTCTTCCGATTGCAGTTTCCGGTGCTGATATTGACAAGCTTATGGAAGGTGCAGCAAAGGGAAGAGAGATGGCATTGAACAATGCTTTCGAAGACAACGATGCATTAAAATATGCAGCAGCAAGAAACGTTCTTTTAAGAAAAGGCAAACAGATTGAAATTCTTGCAAACTATGAGCCGGCTGTTCATTTCGTATCCGAATGGTGGAAACAGCTCTACGGCGAGTCCGAAGGAAAAGACCAGAAGGGTATTTTCCCCGCAAGTGTGGATCTTACCACAGACCTTCACTCCATGGGACAGTTCATTCAGGACGGCTCCAGAAACTTATTTGAAACCGTAATCAATATCGAGACTTCCAGAGAAGAAATCATCATTGAGGAAGAGCCGGTTGATCTTGACGGTCTTAATTACTTATCCGGAAAGAGCGTTGATTTCGTAAACAAGTGTGCAATGAAGGGTACCATCCTTGCTCATACCGACGGCCAGGTTCCGAACTTCATGATCAACGTTCCCGAAGTAAATGAATTTTATCTCGGAGAACTGTTCTACTTCTTCGAATTCGCATGCGGCGTATCCGGATACATTCTCGGCGTAAATCCGTTCAACCAGCCGGGTGTTGAAAGCTACAAAAAGAACATGTTTGCACTTCTCGGAAAACCCGGATACGAAGAGCAGAGAGAAGCACTTCTTAAGAGATTACAGTAATCGGCGGCGACGATACCGATTCGAATGAAAGAAAAAACACTTCCCCGGGAATAACCCGGGGGAGTTTGTAAGGAGATTATAATAAAATGGCAGATGATAAGAAACAGCTCGAAGCCATCACCCCGATGGAGGAAGATTTCGCCCAGTGGTATACCGATGTGGTAAAGAAGGCGGAACTTACCGATTATACTTCCGTAAAGGGATGTATGGTCATCCGTCCCGCGGGTTATGCCATCTGGGAGTTAATCAGAAATCAGCTGGATGCGGCATTTAAGGAAACGGGAGTTCAGAATGTGTACCTTCCCATGTTTATTCCCGAAAGCCTCCTTCAGAAAGAGAAAGATCATGTGGAAGGATTTGCTCCGGAAGTTGCCTGGGTAACCCAGGGAGGACTCGAACCTCTTCAGGAGAAGATGTGTGTTCGTCCGACTTCGGAGACTCTTTTCTGCGATTATTACGCGAACACGGTTCATTCCTACCGTGATTTGCCCCAGGTTTGCAACCAGTGGTGCAGCGTGGTTCGCTGGGAGAAGACAACGAGACCGTTCCTTCGTTCCAGGGAGTTCTTGTGGCAGGAAGGCCATACGGCTCATGCAACCGCTGAGGAAGCACAGGAGAGAACCGAGCAGATGTTAAACGTATATGCGGACTTCTGCGAAAACGTTCTTGCAATCCCGGTAATCAAGGGCCGAAAATCCGATAAGGAAAAATTTGCGGGCGCCATTGCAACATACACCATCGAGGCACTGATGCATGACGGAAAGGCACTCCAGTCCGGTACCAGCCATAATTTCGGCGACGGATTTGCGAAAGCATTCAATATTCAGTACACCTCGAAAGACAATAAACTTGAGTATGTACACCAGACTTCCTGGGGTATGACCACGAGACTCATCGGTGCGGTAATCATGGTTCACGGAGACAATTCCGGACTGGTACTTCCTCCGAAGGTTGCACCGACACAGGTTGTTATCGTTCCGATTCAGCAGAAGAAAGAAGGAGTGCTTGAGAAGGCATTCGAGTTAAAGGACCGGCTTAAGGCATTCCGCGTAAAGGTGGACGATACCGAGAAGAGCCCGGGATGGAAGTTTGCAGAGCATGAAATGAGAGGCGTGCCTCTTCGTCTGGAAATCGGTCCCCGCGATATCGAAGCCGGCAAGGCTGTAATCGTACGCCGCGACAACGGTGAGAAGACCGAGATTTCCTTGGAGAATATCGAGGCAACCATCGGCGAGATGCTTGACAGGATTCAGAAGGAAATGTTAGAGCGTGCAAGAGCACACAGAGAGGCTCATACCTACACGGCTACGAACTACGATGAATTTGTAAAAATCATTAACGAGAAACCCGGTTTTGTAAAAGCAATGTGGTGCGGCGACCAGGCATGTGAAGACAAAGTCAAGGAAGACACCACGGCGACCAGCCGCTGCATGCCGTTTGCACAGGAGAGAATTGCCGAGACCTGTGTCTGCTGCGGAAAGCCTGCAAAGGCGCTTATGTACTGGGGAAAAGCATATTAAAAAAAGGAGATAAAATTATGAACGTATTGGTTATTAACTGCGGTAGTTCTTCACTGAAATATCAGCTTATTAACTCCGACTCCGAAGAAGTTCTTGCAAAAGGATTATGCGAGAGAATCGGAATGGACGGAGCAAGACTCAATCATACACCGGCAGGCGGAGAGAAGGTTGTCATCGAGAATCCGATGCCGGATCACACCGTTGCGGTTCAGATGGTAATTGATGCTTTGACAGACGCAAATCACGGCGTTGTGAAATCTCTTGCAGAAATTGATGCGGTAGGTCACAGAATCGTCCATGGCGGCGAGAAGTTCGCATCCAGCGTTGTCATCAACGAAGAAGTAATCAAGGCAATCGAAGAATGCAACGATTTGGCACCGCTTCATAATCCCGCAAACTTAATCGGTATCCGTGCATGCCAGAAGATTATGGCAAATGTTCCGATGGTAGCCGTATTCGATACCGCATTCCATCAGACCATGCCGGAGAAGGCATATATGTACGGACTTCCTTACGAGTACTATGAGAAATACAAAGTACGTCGTTACGGCTTCCACGGAACCAGCCATGACTTCGTGTCTGCACGTGCGGCTGAGATTTTAGGAAAGACCAGAGAAGATTTAAAGATTATCGTTTGCCATTTAGGAAACGGAGCTTCCATTTCCGCAGTAAAGAACGGCAAGTGCGTGGATACTTCCATGGGTCTTACCCCGCTTGAAGGTCTGATCATGGGAACCCGCTGCGGTGATATCGATCCCGCAATCGTGGAATTCATCGCAAACAAGGAAGGTCTGACCGTTTCCGAAGTAAATAACGTAATGAACAAGAAATCCGGTGTGGAAGGCATGAGCCGTGTATCCAGCGACTTCAGAGATCTTTCCAAGGCAATGGATGAAGGCAATGCACTTGCAAAGATGGCTCTGGAAGCTTATACATACCGCGTTGCAAAATACATCGGTTCCTATGTTGCAGCCATGAACGGCGTTGATGTTATCGCATTTACCGCAGGTATCGGCGAGAACGACGGACGCGTACGTGCAATGGTAGGCGAGTATCTGGATTACTTAGGATGCGGAATTGATGCAGAGAAGAATGCAATCCGCGGCGAGGAAGTTATTATTTCCCGTCCGGGCGACAAGGTAACCGTTATGGTAGTTCCCACCAATGAGGAGCTTGCAATCGCACGCCAGACGGTAGCATTGGTTTAAGGAAAATACAAAAAATAAAAATGTCAGGCGGCACTTGGGGGAGTGTCGCCTGAAAGACAGAATAATAAACGGGAAGGGGTTTCAACTATGAAGATTTTAATCAAGGACATTATGACGATTCTGCCGGACCAGCGTGAAAAATTCGTGGTTCGCGAATGCAATGTTTATGTAGAAGATGAAATTATCAAAGCCGTCATTGAATGTGATAAAAAGAAGGATACACGGGCACCCTTTTCAGACAAGACGGCAGATTATGTTATTTCCGGTAAGGACCGTCTCTTAATGCCCGGCATTATCAATTCGCATACTCATATCTATATGAATTTCATGCGTTGCTGCGGCGACGATCTTGCATTTAATGACTGGCTTTTCAATACGATTTTCCCGATTGAAGACAAAATGACGGATGAAGATGCATACTGGGGAACCAAACTCGGTCTTGTAGAGATGATTGAGAGCGGAACTACCGGTTTCATTGATATGAATTTAAATATGAATTCCTGCTGCGAGGCAATCAGTGAAGCAGGTCTTCGCGGAATCGTATCCCGCGGTCTTGTAGGCTCCGGTCCGGATGATGAAGGAGCCATTAAGAGAATTAAAGAGACCATGGAAGCCAGAGAGAAATATCTGGATAATGATTTGATTGAAATCTGCATGGGACCGCACGCACCGTATACCTGTGAAGAGGCCTGCATGCGCTACATCGCGGATCTTGCCATGGAATACAACATGAAAGTGAATATTCACCTGTCCGAAAGCCGCGATGAAATCAAGAATATCAAGAAGAAATACGGTGTAAGCCCCATTGCTCTGGCAGAGCGTGCAGGTTTATTTAAAAACCGGACCATAGCAGCACACTGTGTTCATCTTACGAAGGAAGACCTGGATATTCTGGCAGAGAACAGCGTTACGGTTGCCTCTAATCCGGTCAGCAACATGAAACTCGGAAACGGACTCGCACCGGTGACCGAGATGCTGAAAAAGGGTGTTAATGTTGCACTCGGTACCGACGGTGCGGCAAGTAACAATACATTAAATATGTTCCATGAACTTTCCGTTATGACATTGATTCACAAGGGTGCAACGGAGAGTGCACAGTGCATCAGTGCAAAAGAAGGTCTTCGCATGATTACCATGGCCGGTGCAAAGGCAATGGGAAAAGAGTATGAAATCGGTTCCATCGAAGCCGGAAAGAAAGCGGATCTTGTAATTATAAATACGAATACCGCATCCTTTATGCCGAGAAACGATTATATTTCCGCGCTTGCTTATTCCTGCAACGGTTCCGAGGTGGAAACGGTTATCGTTAACGGTAAAATTCTTATGGAAAACCGCGAGTTAAAGACTCTGGATAAAGAGAAGATTTTCTTTGAGAATGAAAAAATCATGAATCGCATTGTGAAGAAATAAGGGAACATGGGCATGACGAACGAAGAAATTTTAAGTAAAGTCGATCATACATTATTATCCACGACAGCCACCTGGGAAGAAATCAAAGGAATCGTGGATGACGGAATCCGCTTTCAGACCGCGAGTGTCTGCATTCCGGCGTATTATGTAAGAAAAGCTTCGGAATATGCCGAAGGCAGAGTTGCAATCTGTACCGTAATCGGTTTCCCGAACGGGTATTCCACGAAGGAAGCGAAGTGTTATGAAGCGGCGAATGCCGTGGAAAACGGTGCGGACGAAGTCGACATGGTCATCAATGTCGGTGCGCTGAAAGACAAAAAGTATGATGAAATCGAAGAAGAAATCCGTGATGTAAAAGCAGCATGCGGGGATAAAATTCTGAAGGTAATCATCGAATGCTGTCTGCTGACCGATGAAGAAAAAATCAAAATGTGTGAAATCGTCACGAAGGCAGGTGCGGATTTTATTAAGACATCGACCGGATTTTCCAAGGGCGGTGCAACCAAACAGGATGTTGCCCTGTTAAAAGAGCATGTCGGGGAGAATGTGAAAGTAAAGGCAGCAGGAGGGATTTCTTCCTTAGAGGATGCCGCAATATTTATCGCACTCGGTGCGGACAGGCTCGGAACGAGCAGGATTGTGAAGATCCTGAAAGAAAAGGAATAGAAATGGAATAACGAAAATTTCAAAAATGTGTAAAAAACAGAGGATTGAAACCTCTGTTTTTTTATTGGAAAATCATAAAAAAGTCTTGACAGGAAAATGTAAGAATTCATATAATTGAAGCATACGAAAATGAATGGGTAATTATTCCCGAATCTTTTATCAGAATTTCTGCAACAATCGTTGCGAAGAATTCCACTATACATAGCAGTAACACATTCATCTGTTAGTATTCATCTTTTAGTTAGATAGAAAGGATTTTTGGTATGAAGAAAAAAATCATATTTGTATTTTTCTGTACTCTTTTTCTGGCTGTGGCCGGAAGTGCCTGTAATCAGGCAATCGAAGAGATTCCTTCGAAAATTTCGGAAGAATCCGGCTGGAAATTAATTGTTAAAAAGGATTCAGATCAAAGAAATGAAGTCAAGTCGGATTCAGAAGTCGGTAACATCGATGAGAAAAAAGAGTTAAAAGAAACCGGAAACAGTAAGAAGGATAAGGAGCTGAAGGAAGCCGGAAATAGTGACTCCGAAAAAGGGTTGAAAGAAGCAGGTAGTAACAATACGGAGAATTTGTTGAAGACGGCAGGAAATATTGATGAGGAGAAAGAGTTGAAGGAAGCCGGAAATGATAATGAGAAGAGCCTGTTGAGGGAAGCCGAAGAATCCGGGAAAGACAGGAAAAATGCCGGATCAGAAAATGCTGTGAAAGAAGAATCCGGGAAAAGGAAAGGATCGAGAGAAAATGCTTCAGGAAAAGAAAGAGTTGAGAACACGGAGACTTTGATTCCCGGAGTAAATGCACCGGAGCTTTCCCAAAGCACAAAAGAGACTGAAAGCATCGGAAAAATCAGTAAAGAAGCCGAAAAAGCAGTCGCCGAGATTCTTGAAAAGGTATCGCAGAGCGAAATAAATGATACAAAAGAAACGAAAGATTCCGGAGTATTTTATGTGGGTGAAAACGGAATGAAGGTTTATACGGGACCGGGCGAAGAGTACACAAGTGTCCTGGATCACGGAGAAATAGCAATTTTAAACAGCAACTGCCCGGTGAATTTAACAGGAAGAACCGAAAACGGCTGGCTGCACATCAATTACGTATCTACGGGAGGAATGGCTTATGAAAAGGGAGAGCCACTTATCATTGAAGGATATATTAAGGACGTGAGTTTGATAAAGGAAGCGGATTACCTGGCATCTTTGGAGACTTTGGTAAACCGGAACGAAATTGTGAAAAACGAAGTAGAAGAACTTATAGAAAATAAGGCAAAAGAGAGGAAGGAAACAAAAGAAGATATTTCCGGGAAAGATACGGAGATAAAAGAGAAAGAGATAAACGAGAAAGAGAAGAAAGTTTCGGTGGAAGGTGAAGAAAAAGAAGACAGTCCGGCGGAAGAGGAAGTAAGCGAAGAAAGAACCACAGAAGAAGATATTAGTGAACGAAAGGGAGAATAACATGAAGAATAACAAGAAGAAAACCGAAAGGATTTGGAGAAGAGCAGGTGTGCTTCTGATTACGGCAATAACGGCTTTTCTTTCCGTTTTCGGTGGTTTTGACATAAAGACAAAAGCAACGGGACAGATTGAATATGACAGCCATAGTATTGTGAAGGGACAAAATATTCAATACAGCAAGGTTTTTACGGGCGGGTCATGGAGTACCCATTACTATTCCTACGGGGATCCGGGTTCGGATTATTCCAGGGCGGTTTATTGTATTGAATCCTATAAGTCGGCTCCCGGAGATTCAACGGATTATTGGGCAAGTTATATTGCAGATGTAAAAATGAGAGATCCGGAGTCTTACGCAGACCATGCATTGCTTGCAGCTGCTATCGCCCACGGACCCGGAGGAAAATTATATTATGCGGGAAAGGACTGGTGGGCGACCTGTGGGCAGTATGATATTCCCATTAACGACGAGTCCATGTATGTGATTACCCATATTGCAGCAAATTATGCCTATCTTGCCATGAATAACGGGGATATTTCGGATGCAAGTCCCGTGTGGCAGGGTGTTCCCCATGACTATATCAAATATTTCAGAGATTACATGCAGTTTTTGGGCGATGTTGCGGACGGAGCGGCAACTTTTCGGGATCCTGATCATGATTGGGCGAACTGGCTGACAACATGGAGAAATTTCAAAATCCGAATTTTTCTTCCTGATGACAGCGGGGTTCAGAAAATGGCAATGTTTATGGATGCTGAGTGGGAAGGAGTTTATTATGAACCGGGTATTCAGATTAATCTTCCTTTAGTGAAAACGCCGGAGGGTACCGTAGGAGCGGCATTTCCGTCAATGGAGGGAGCAGTGTACGGGCTTTTTACCGCAGACGGAACGGAGAAGCAGCGGATTACCTTAAAGGCGGAGGGGGGAATAAATCCCAATGTTGCCGTATACGGTAAATTCAATTGTTATCTTCAGCCCGGTGGCGGAGACTCGTGGGACGGTTCCAATCCGTATCAGAATGATTCCTATTATATTCAGGAAATATCAGCGCCGAAAGGATATAAGAAGGATAAAACAAAGCATTGGTTCTATTTCAAAAGAAATACACCGGGCGGGGTTATGCGTTTCGTCACCAATGATCCGATTTTTTCAAAGGCAGGAGATGAGGACGGATATGACTATAACGGCTGGCAGGAGACCATGAATGCAACCGTTACGGACAAAGCGGAATTTATACCGGAAATAGAGGTTAAAAAGGATGGCGGTACACAGTCCGTGGCAGGGGCGGAGTATACCATGTACAGGTATGAATATGCAGACCTTGACCGTTGCCCGGTGGTTTCGGTCGCAACCATTGATACAAAAATAAACGGCTCGACTGTTCACATGAGCGGTAAATTCAATGTCAGCTTTACCGAGGCAGATTTAAATAAATGGTATGCTGTCCGGGAGACAAAGGTACCGGTAAGTAATGCGTATCAGCCGGACAAATCTGTCTTTTTCTTCCGGTTTGTAAATGAGGGAGGGGAATACAAATTCAAAGCCTATTCCAATCAGGCAGCCACTTTAAGCGGTGGCAGTACGATTGCGATAAACGGAAACAGAGTGGAAATCAATTCAATAGAGGAAGAAGGATTTCAATTTCAGGTGGATCTTGCAAAAAACGGGGACAGTGAGGATGAGAGAGCGACTCTGGACGGGACGGTTTACACCGTTTTTAACGAAGCCGGAACGAAGATTAAGGACATTACCATGAAGGTGGATGACTCCGATCGGCATAAGGCGACCGGAAGCAGCGGGGAGATCAGGAATCAGCCTGCCGGAAATTATTATATTCAGGAAACAAAGAATCCGAAGGGATATGAAATTGATCAAACGAAGCATATCTTTCATGTGAGCAGCACCGGAGAAATTACCTCCGCATCTCCGTTGATTTCCGTTAACGGAACCACGGTATCCGCAAAGGTATCGGATAAGAAGGTGGAGAAGGAATTCACGCCGGAAATACAGGTAATAAAGAATGGTACCTGCAACGTGGAGGATGAAAAAGCGGATGTTTCCAAGGCAAAGTACGGACTGTTTGATGCTCAGGATAATCTGCTTCAGGAAATCACCTTAACCGGAACAAGGACGCAGGCGACCGGCACTTTCAGTTATAAAATAAAAAAGCTCGGTACCTACTATGTCAAAGAAACCTATTCGCCGGAATATTTTGATTTGGATCCGGAAAAATATACCTTTCATGTAACCTTAGTGGATGATGAACTGATTTCGGATCATTCCGGATTTGTACTGGATGCAACCGATAAAGCGAAGGCCGCGATAACGGTGAAGGAAAAACCGAACAAATACGAATGGAGCATGAAGGTCATTAAAACTGCGGAAACCACAGGAGACTTTACTTCCCTGAACGATGTGGTATACGGATTATTTAAAGAAGACGGAACGGAGTTGCAAAGAATCAATCTGGTGGGAAACAACACCGGTGCGACGGGGCAGTTTTCGACCGTAATCACGGATAAAGCAGAAGCCGGAAAGTATTATGTGCAGGAGGTTTCAACAGTTAAGGGTTTCCGCTTAAATCAAAAGAAGTATCCGTTTGAAGTAAACGTTGTGGATCAGAAGCTGGTTGCCGGTACCGATGAAATCAGCGTAATCGGAAATGAAGCAATTTTAAATGCTGTGGATGAATCCGAGAAGGGTAAATTTACCTTTGTAAAGAAAGGCACTGACGGTCTTGTTATTCCCGGGGCAGAGTTTGAAGTGTATTTGAAATCGGGACTTACGTACGATGAGACAAAAGGCACCTATAACTTTGATGCAGTGGTGCCATACTGCACATTGATCTCCGATGGGAAGGGCGTTGTAGTATCAGGCGATTTAAACCTGGGAACCTATGTGGTAAGGGAAGTCATTACCTCACCTGAGTATTATATGGTGGAACCTTTTGAAGTGGTAATTGAAAGAGACCTTGTGATGGTGGATCTTGGTGTGATTACGGATGAAAATGTACCGGTAAGAATACGTTGCACCAAGAAGGATTCCGGCAGGGATACTGTGATATTAAAAGCCGGAACCACCTATGAAATAAAAGACAGTGAAGGAAACAATGTATCTGACGAATCCGGAGCAGTGCAGTTTACGTGTGATGATACCGGTGTGATTATAATCAATGCAGACCTAACACCGGGCACCTATACCATAACGGAGGTAATTCCTCCCAATGCATATATAGAGGACTCCGATCCGGTGGTGGTGAAGGTGGACGGGAAGTTGGATTATGTGGTGGAAAACGGAATCCATATTCATGATATTACCTTCGCAAATACCGAGAAGCTCGGAGAGATTACCATTACCAAAACCGGGAAGACGTTAACAAATTATGAGAATGAAAAGTTTGTCTGGGAAGAAGCACCCCTGCCCGGCGCTACCTTTGAGGTGCGTGTGAGAGAGGATATTTATTCTCCCGACCGGCAGGGAACTTTGCTCCATAAAAAAGATGAAGTTATTGGAACAATCGTAACCGGAGCAGATGGAAGCGCAACCATAAAAGATCTTCATCTCGGAAAATATTATCTGGTGGAAACTGTTGCACCGGTCGGCTACATTCTGGATGAAAACCCGATTGAAGTGATACTAAAGGACGGGGATAGTGTATCAAAAAAGATTGTGGAGACAAGAAGTAAGTTTGATGAAAGACAGAAGGTTATATTGGATCTTCGCAAGTTTGATTCTGAAACAGGAAAACCTTTGGCGGGCGCAAAATTCGGTTTATATGCGGATGAAGACATCTGTAATTTTACGGGAAAAGAAATAGTTAAGAAGGGTGAACTTCTTTCTGTTACAAAGAGTGATGAAAACGGACGAATTGATTTTGACATTGATCTACCGTTCGGCAGTTACATGGTGAAAGAAGAGCAGGCACCGTGGGGCTATGTCATCAACAAAGATGAGTATCATTTTAACGCGGAAGAACCGGATTGCAAAATCGCATCCGTAACTTACGGGAATGAATGGGGAAACAAACCGGTTCGGGGGAACGTGATTTTTACAAAAATCGGAGAAACGCTGACGGACTTTAAGGACGGAGCGTTTGTATATGAAAAAAAATCTCTTGCGGGAGCAGAGTTTGAAGTTCATGCGAAAGAGGTTTATACCCTGGATCACGCAGTGGACGGGAACGGAAACAGAACGGCATATTATGAAAAAGATGCACTGATCGAAAAGATTATCGTCGGGGATGACGGCAGGGCGGAAATAAAGAACTACCCGATCGGAACATATTATCTTATTGAGACGAAGGCTCCCTACGGAATGAAGCGTATGGAAAAGCCGTTTGCATTTGAAATAAAGTATCGGGATCAGGACACGCCGGTTGTTCTGTCTGAGGAAAGCATCCTGAACGAAAGGCAGAAGATTATCCTGTCAATCGGGAAACTACAGCGGACATCCAATATATCTCTCAACGGAGGAACCTTTGATTTATACACGGGGGAGGATTTAAGAAACTACGCAGGGAAGGTGATTGTTGGGAAAGATACAAAGATTGCTTCGGCCGGTGCAGTTGACGGTGTTGTGGATTTCGGTCTCGATCTCCCGCACGGCAAATACTACATTATGGAAAGCGGAGGTATCCATGACCACTATGACAATCATGATATCTATCAGGTGGACGGAACCTATCGGAATCAGGAGATTCAGAATCTCGGAATTGATCTGGTCATCTACAACGATAAAATGCCCGGCCTCGGAAGGGTCATGATGAAAGTGGCAGGCGCTTCCTTTGAGAAGAAAAAGAATAACTATATTACCGGGGATACAATAGGAAGCACGGGATATTCCGTTTTGATCGGCGAAGAAGAGGATATTGAAGAAAGTAAAAGCATGCCAAGACGCGCTGCAGTGATTTTCGGAATTATTATGCTGCTTGTAGGAGCAGTAGGGGTGATTCTGGTTCGAAGCGGAAATAAGAAGATTGTTTTCGGGGATGAAAAAAAAATCTTCGGAAAGAAAAATAACAGGAAAGGAGTAAAAAGATGAGTTTAACAAAAAAATATGCAAAAAGAATGGCGGTATGTATGACATTTCTTGCACTCGGCGTATTTGCAGGGTGTAATGTAATCCCGCTTTCCGAAGGGAATTCATCGGAGATTTCGAATCCGCGGGTAATGGAAGTCCTTTCGCCGGGGGAAGACGGGGCGGTGAGCGAAATTGAGAAGACGGAGACAACCGAAGAAAAAACAGTGGGAAAAGAGAATGCCGGAAAACAACCCGGAAATACTGATCAAAAAGAGAATGAAATTGTGGCGGAAAAGAAAGAAGAACCAGCAGGGAAGGACGAACATGAAAGGAAAGAAGAACAGGTAAGAAAAGAAGTACAGGTAAGAGAAGAGGAACCGGTAAGAAAAGAAGAACAGCCTATGGCAGAAGAACAGGTTGAGTACGAGATGCCTGATGGTGTAATTACCGGGACATTCTCCAGAACGGAAGGCGGTGTTATGGAATATCCGGCTTACTTAACGGCGGAAGGGGAGCAGTACCTAATCTCTCTGGATCTCTATGCAGCGAGTCCTTCATGGGAAGGGTTTGAGAAAGACGTGCTTCATATGGTCGGATTGGAAGATGCGAAATATATCGTCACGAATGCTTCCTGGACGGGAGAACCCTATTGGGGAACCGAGGTAAATCCGGAAACTAATGAAGTTGTTGCGGTGGAATACAGGGATGCGGTTTACTCGTATGAAGCAAGATAAGTTAAGAAAATTGCGGATTAGCATTTTCGCGTATTCGGTTGCCGTGCTGATTCTTGGAGGAATTCTGTTCGAAGAATTGCTGTCCGCAGACAGAGATTATTTCTGGAAGACAAAAAACCTAATCGGAGAGTACCTTTGTGATAAAGGAATACTTCATACAATCACGGAAGGGCCGGCAGATTCTGAAAGGAGTGCAATCCATACAGAGAAGGAAAAGAATGAAATAAGCGGGGTAGGGTATGGGGAGAGCAGTGAAAAGGGAAACGGTACCGCTTATGAGAACATTCAAAAAGATTCTTCGCTACTTCGAAGATACCGGGAGTTAAACGGGGATGTTGTCGGGATTATTACAATACCGGGCAGCATCCTAAGACATCCGGTGACACAGTCGCCGGAGCGGGGAGAGGCGTATTATCTGTCACATGATTTAAATCTAAAATCCAATTCTCACGGCGTTCCGTTTCTGACACTGGATTCCGACCTGACGGCAGATGGCGGGACAGCGATTCTTTACGGACACAATATTATCTGGACGGAACCGAAGGATATTTTCTGTGATCTGGTAAATTATGAGAACTTAGAGTATTACAAGGAACATCCCGTAATCGAAATCGTAACGGAGAAGGGGACGGCGAAATATCTGATTTTTCTCTATGCGCTCATCGACACTTCGGACCCGGATGCCTTTGTATACTGGGAGAATACGGACTGGAAGACGGAAGAAGAATTTGCCGCTTACATGAAAGAGATGGAGAGGCGGAACTGGCTGGATGTCCCTGTGGACTATTCCTTAGAGGATACCTTCCTTACCATCTCGACCTGTTCGAAGGAACTTGCGCACTCCGGAACCAATCGGATGGTGCTCATGGCCAAGCGTCTGATGGTCGGGGAGGACTACATGCCTTTCGTACTGAATGCCGGTATGAGTGAGAGTCCGTATCTGCCGTCCAAACTTAGAAGGAAGCAATGAAGTATACTTTAATATATGGCTCGCATCGTGCCTTCACGAACGTCCCGGTACCTCCATCTAGCGCAGGGGAGGTCCCGTGGCGTCCTGCAAGGCACTCGCTCGATTTTTACATTAAACAGCGGACGATTGTAATGTTTGTAGCCGTGGGTACTTGATGAGCGTCGGTTCTTAATGAGCAAGACGTCAGTCGAAGCGAAGTTAGAACCGCTACGTGAATCAGTGTATCAAAACTAAATTGCGTTGCAATTTTGTTTTGGAGCGTGCCCACGGGACAAATATTCAATCGGAAGCGTTCGGGAAGATGGGGAACCCTGCGGGGTTCCTTTTTCTTGCTTTAAATCCCGCCGCGTGATACAATAAAACCGCTTATGTCCATACGCAGACACATGCAAATATGGAAAGCAGCAAGGAGAACCCAATGGAAAATATAGAACTGAAAAAAATAGCCAACGAAGTGCGGAAGGGAATCATCATTTCCACGCATGCCGGCAAATCCGGACATCCCGGAGGAAGTCTGTCGGCGGCGGATATTTTTACCTATCTGTACTTTGAAGAAATGAATATTGATCCGAAGAACCCGAAGAATCCGGACAGAGACCGCTTTGTTCTTTCGAAAGGGCATACGGCACCGGGATTGTATTCCGCACTTGCCATGAAGGGATTTTTCCCGTTTGAAGATTTAACGTCATTAAGACATTTAGGTTCCTATCTGCAGGGACATCCGGATATGCACTTAACACCGGGCGTGGATATCTCCACAGGTTCCCTCGGCCAGGGTGTTTCCAATGCTGTCGGCATGGCACTGGCAGGAAGAATGGATAAAAAGGATTACAGGGTATATACCCTTTTGGGCGACGGAGAATTAGAGGAAGGTCAGGTTTGGGAAGCGGCAATGTTTGCAGGCTTCCAGAAGCTTGACAACCTTTGCGTAATTGTTGACAACAACGGTCTTCAGATTGACGGAAGTATCGATGAAGTCTGCTCTCCGAACCCGATTGATAAAAAATTCGAGGCGTTCAATTTCCATGTAGTGAAAGCGGATGCACACGATTTTGATTCATTAAGGGCAGCATTCAAAGAGGCTCGCGATACCAAACGAATGCCCACCGCCATCATTTGCACTTCCGTGAAAGGAAAGGGAATTTCCTTCATGGAAAACCAGGCCGGATGGCACGGCGTGGCGCCGAATGATGAGCAAAAGGAAGCAGCACTGAATGAATTAAAGAAGGCAGGTGAAGAATTATGTCAGATGTAAAGAAGATTGCAACCCGTCAGGCATACGGGGAGGCACTTGCCGAGCTCGGCGAGAAATATGAAAATCTTGTGGTAATGGACGCGGATTTAGCTGCATCCACCAAAACCGCAATGTTTAAAAAGAAATATCCGGACAGATTCTTTGATGCGGGAATCGCCGAAGCAAATATGGTGAGCATGGCAGCAGGTCTTGCAACCGCCGGAAAAATCGTTTTTGCAAGCTCGTTTGCGATGTTTGCAACGGGTCGCGCCTATGAGCAGATTCGTAACTCGGTCGGCCACTGCGGATTAAATGTAAAAATCGCAGCAACCCACGGAGGCATTACCGTCGGAGAAGACGGCGCAACGCACCAGTGCCTTGAGGATGTTTCGCTGATGCGCAATATTCCGGGAATGGTGGTATGTGTTCCTTCCGATTATGTGGAGGCCAAAGAGGCAGTAAAGGCTGCAATCGAGCATGAAGGACCTGTATTTTTAAGATTCGGAAGAAGCAATGTTCCCGTAATTAATGACAGGGAAGATTATAAATTCGAGCTCGGCAAGGGCGTTGTTTTAAAAGAAGGAAGCGACGTTACGATTATCGGAACGGGAGTCTGTGTGGACAGCGTTCTTCAGGCGGAGAAGATGCTTGCGGAAGAGGGCATCAATGCACAGATCGTAAATATTCACACGATTAAGCCGATTGATGAAGAACTGATTACACAGTGCGCAATCAAAACCGGAAAAATCGTTACCGTGGAAGAACACTCCGTCATCGGAGGACTCGGAAGTGCCGTATGCGATGTGGTTTGCAAAACACATCCGGTACCTGTTTGCAAAATCGGAATTCAGGATCAGTTCGGAACCTCCGGTTCCGCAGATGTGCTGATGAAGTACTTCAGACTGGATGCACAGGGCGTGTATGAACAGGTAAAGGAATTCCTTGGCAAGTAAGCAAATATTATTGAAACACAGGAGGAATGAATAATGACGAATAAAGGACCATATTATATAACAACAGCAATTGCATATACCTCCGGAAAACCGCATATCGGTAATTCCTATGAAATCGTTCTTGCGGATGCAATTGCAAGATTCAAAAGACAGGAAGGATACGATGTATTTTTCCAGACCGGAACCGATGAGCACGGTCAGAAAATCGAATTAAAGGCTGCGGAAGCAGGCATCAGTCCGAAGGAATTCGTGGACGGCGTAGCGGGAGAAATCAAGGCGGTATGCGACTGTCTGAACACTTCCTACGATAAATTCATCCGTACCACGGATACGGATCATGAGAAACAGGTGCAGAAGATTTTTAAGAAATTATATGACCAGGGCGATATCTACAAGGGTGCATACGAAGGAATGTATTGTACACCCTGCGAGTCCTTCTGGACCGAGTCCCAGTTAAAAGACGGCAAGTGCCCGGATTGCGGAAGAGAAGTAAAGCCCGCAAAGGAAGAAGCATATTTCTTCAAAATGAGTAAATATGCGGATCGCCTGATTGATTATATCAATACCCATCCGGAATTTATCCAGCCGGTTTCGAGAAAGAATGAAATGATGAACAATTTCCTTCTTCCGGGACTGCAGGATTTATGCGTATCCAGAACAAGCTTTAAGTGGGGCATCCCCGTGGATTTCGATGACAGGCATGTGGTTTATGTATGGCTTGACGCCCTCACCAACTACATCACCGGAATCGGTTATGATGCGGACGGAAACTCCACGGAGCAGTATAAAAAATACTGGCCGGCAGACTTACACTTGATCGGAAAGGATATCGTAAGATTCCATACGATCTACTGGCCGATTTTCTTAATGGCTCTGGGCGAGCCGCTTCCGAAGAAGGTATTCGGTCATCCATGGCTTTTATCCGGAGACGGAAAAATGAGCAAGTCCTTAGGAAACGTGTTATACGCAGATGACCTTGCTGCATTCTTCGGCGTGGATGCGGTCCGTTATTTCATGATTCATGAGATGCCGTATGAAAATGACGGTTCCATCAGCTGGAATCTGATGACGGAGCGAATCAACACAGACCTTGCAAATGTGCTCGGAAACCTTGTAAACCGTACGATTTCCATGAGCAATAAATATTTTGACGGGGTTGTTTCCAATAAAAATGCCAGAGAGGAAGTGGATGCGGATTTAATCAACGTTGCAACTTCCACGTATGCAAAAGTAGAGGCGAAGATGAACGAGCTTCGCGTGGCAGACGCCCTGACCGAAATTTTCAATCTCTTTAAGAGATGCAATAAATATATTGATGAAACGGCACCCTGGGTACTGGCAAAGGATGAGGCAAAGAAGGACCGCCTTGCAACCGTTCTTTATAACTTAACGGAAGGCATCATGATGGGTGCGTCCATGTTAAAACCTTTCCTTCCGGAAACGGCGGACAGAATCGCAGCACAGATGAATGCATCTTTACGTGATTTTGATACCCTTGGAGAGTTCGGGCTTTACCCGGACGGAAACAAGGTAACCGATACACCGACTCCTCTTTTTGCAAGACTCGACATTAAGGATGTGCTTGCGGAAGCAGAAAGGATCGCGGCAATTCAGAAGGCAGCTGCGGCAGCAGAGGAAGGCAGTACGGAAGGTACAAAGGAAGATGCTGCGGACAAGGCAGAATCGGACGGAATCGATTTAGAGCCTAAGCCGACCGTTTCCTATGATGATTTTGCAAAACTTCAGTTCCAGGTCGGAGAAATTCTTGCCTGTGAAGAGGTTAAGAAATCCAGAAAGCTTCTCTGTTCCCAGGTAAAGGTCGGAAGCAAAACGCTTCAGATTGTATCCGGAATCAAATCCCAGTACACTCCGGAGGAGATGGTCGGAAAGAAAGTAATGGTATTAACCAATCTTGCGCCGGCAACATTAGCGGGCATTGAGTCACAGGGCATGTTAATCTGTGCGGAGGACGAAAAGGGTGCGTTAGCCCTGCTTGTTCCCGAGAATCCGATGCCGAGCGGAGCGGAAATCTGCTAGTTTAATACAAAATATGAAAAGGGGCACATTCTTTGTGCCTCTTTCTTGGGAGTGATTATTTTGAAAAACGGATTCAGATTAAGGACTTTTCTTCCCGGACTTTTGCTTACTGCATTTTGCATGGTATTGTTCGTTCCGTGTATTTTTGTACGCGCAGAGGGAGAAAAGAAGTCCTATCTTGCTTTGGGGCAGGATTTAAATGAAGAGCAAAGAAAGACGGTTCTTTCGAAATTGGGACTGACGGAAGAGGATGTTTCCTCCATGGAGGTCTGCTATATCACCAATGAAATGGAGCATCAGTATCTTGACTCCTACATTCCGGCAGAGAATATCGGAACAAAGTCGATTTCCTGTGTTCTTGTGACGGAAGGCGATCCCGGAACCGGCATTCAGATTACCACGGAAAATATCAGCTATTGTACGGTCGGCATGTATAAGAACGCATTGCTTACCTCCGGGGTGCAGGATGCGACGGTTCATGTTGCGGCACCGACGCAGGTTTCCGGAACCGCGGCACTGGTCGGAACCTGGCTGGCATACGAAAAGATGACCGGAGAGAATTTATCCGAGGACCGCAAGGACATTGCCGTGGATGAAATCGTAACCATCGGGGATTTATCGGATGAATCGTCCGGAGAGGCTGCAGTGGACAGTACTACCGGGGAGACGATTTCCAAAGAGGTTGCGGAGGAACTCTATTCCTATCTGAAGGCGAAAGTTGTATCGGAAGGCTTAACGGATCCGGAAAAAATCAAATCCCTTCTGGAAGAGGCTGAAAACCGGTACAACGTAACCTTAACCGACGAGCAGAAGCAGAAATTATCCGAGTTAATGCCGGCAATCGGCGGAATTGAAATCGATCCCGGAACGCTTCTTTCCCAGGCCGGTGATTTATACGATAAATACGGAGATACCGTCCTTTCCAATGCGAAAGAGATTTACACCGAAGTGGTTACGGATGAGGTAAAGAAAAGTTTTGCGGATGCATTCAAGACACTTCTTTTAAGCATTTTGGACACGGTAAAGAACAAAGTTCAGAATCACTGACACAGTTAAGTCATAGTTTAGGTTTATGAAGTATTATATAGAAAAAGGAAAAGAAGAAGACTGGGAGGATGCGATGGCGCTTGCTTACCGCACCTTTCAAAAATACGTTGCGGACGGCTACACGAAAGAGGGCGTTGACAATTTCGTCAATTTCATTTCGGATCAGCATCTGTACCGCATGTTTATGGTGGATGAATATCATCTGTGGGTTGCAAAGGATGAAGCGGACCGGATTATCGGCATGGCATCCCTTCGTTCCGGAACACATATTTCATTACTGTTCGTAGATGAAAATCATATGAAAATGGGAATCGGAAGGGCATTAATGGATTCGCTGGAGGAGTTCGTGTTAAGCGGAAAGAAGGATTATCTCACGGTAAACGCATCTCCATACGGAGTTCCCTTTTATCATAAAGTGGGCTTCATCGATACGGGAGCGGAAACCGTAAACGGCGGAATGGTAATTACCCCGATGAAAAAGATGTTATAAGGTAAAGGCATTATAAGTTTTACGTTGTAAATGATAAGTTGTACGTTACAAAAAGGAAGATGTTGTAAATGGCAAAAAGAAGCAATTTTTTTACGGATTCGGACAGTTGGTTTAACAGAGGTTTAAGCCGCCTCTTTGATATCCTTTTGCTCGGGATTGTGACAACGGCGCTTTGTATTCCCGTCATTACAATCGGCGCGGCAATTACGGCCAATATGGATATCATGCTCCGCATTGCACTGAAAAAAGAAGATAAAATCATGAAAGGGTATTTTCAGGCATTCGGAAAGAATTTCCTGAAAGCCACATTAATCTGGCTGGTTTATCTGGTAATCGGTGCCCTGGTCGGCGGTGCGGCAGCAGTCACGCTTGGCGGATTTCTTTCGATGGATTCCACCATTCGAGTGATTATGTCGATTCTGTCCATCATCATGGTCATTCTTTACGGCATCAGCATCTGTTATGTTTTTGCTCTGCAGGCAAGATATGAGAACAAGATTTTTACCACGATGTTAAACTCCATTCTGATTGCGATTTCCAATTTCCCGCAGAGTGCACTGATGCTGGGACTGACGGCAGGTCTTACGGTTTTGGGATATTTCTTTGTGGGACTGATTCCCATTTTTGTGGTGCTTGAATTTTCATTTGTTACCTATATCAGCGGAAAATTAATTGTTCCGATTCTCGGTAAGCTCGGCGATAAGGAAGCGGCGGGCGAAGAGATTACGGAAGAATAAAAACAATGTGCACAAAGCAGACATGGGCAGATGTACAAAATGCCCTACCGACTCTGTTTTAGTGCACATTTTTAACAAGTAATAGAAAAAACTTTGGTTATTTGTGTTATTTGAATTTACACAATAATTATGTATACTCGTTTATTAGAGTGGTGTATAGCTCAAACAAATATGTATAAACAAAATTTCAGGAGGATTTAATTAATGGCAGGATTATCTTTAAGAAATGTATGTAAGGTTTATCCTAACGGTTTCGAAGCAGTTAAGGACTTCAACCTTGAGATTTCCGATCAGGAATTCATCATCTTCGTAGGACCTTCCGGATGTGGTAAGTCCACCACCCTTCGTATGATCGCAGGTTTGGAAGATATTTCTTCCGGTGAACTTCGTATCGGTGAGAGACTTGTTAACGATGTAGAGCCTAAGGACAGAGATATCGCAATGGTATTCCAGAACTACGCTCTTTATCCTCATATGACAGTATATGAGAACATGGCATTCGGTCTTAAGTTAAGAAAAGTTCCGAAGGATGAAATTGATAAAATGGTTAAAGAAGCAGCTAAGATCCTTGATCTTACCCCGTTGCTTGATCGTAAGCCGAAGGCTTTATCCGGTGGACAGAGACAGCGTGTTGCCATGGGACGTGCTATCGTTCGTAATCCTAAGGTATTCCTTATGGACGAGCCTCTTTCCAACCTGGATGCAAAACTACGTGTACAGATGAGAATTGAGATTGCCAAGCTTCACCAGAGACTTGGTACCACCATCATCTACGTAACACATGACCAGACCGAGGCTATGACACTTGGTACCAGAATCGTTGTTATGAAAGACGGTGTTATCCAGCAGGTTGATACCCCTCAGAACCTCTATGACAAGCCTCAGAACCTGTTCGTAGCAGGATTCATGGGATCTCCTCAGATGAACTTCCTTGATGCTATTGTTGAGGTTTCCGGAGATACTGCATATCTTAATGTTGCAGGTCACTCCATTCCTCTTCCTCCTGCTAAATCCAAGAAGTTAATCGAGGGTGGCTATGACGGAAGATCCGTAACATTCGGTATCCGTCCTGAGGATGTATATGACAGCGAGATGTATGTAGAGACTTCTCCTATGAGCGTATTCGAGTCCACCATTAAGGTATACGAATTACTCGGTGCAGAAGTATTCTTATACTTCGATCTTGAGATGTTCCCGATGACTGCAAGAGTTGATTCCAGAACAACTGCAAGACCGGGCGATACCATTAAGTTTGCTCTTGATGTTGAGAAGATTCACGTATTCGATAAAGAAACTGAAATGGTAATCACCAACTAGTTTAAAGATAATAATGAATGATGTATAATAAAGGGTGTCTGCGGATATGCAGACACCCTTATTACATTTATGTGTATTATCAGGAGTATTATTTTGTGAAACTGAACACGCGACTCATCGTTATATTTTTTGCGGTCATCTTTCTTCCGTTTATTCTGGCTGCTTCCACATTCTTTGTGATCTGCGGATCCATGGTGTGGAATTTAAAGCATACCTACGGAGTGAAGGATATTCCTCTTTCTGCGGCATTAAGTCCCGCTGAGCTTTATTCCTCCGTAACCGAAAATTATATGGATATCCTGAAGGAGAAACTGGAAAAGAATCAGGATTTCTACAGAAACGCGGAAGAGATTAAGGAAATCGATGAACAGTTAAGCCAGCTCTCTTCTTTTGTCATTATTAAAGGAAACGATGAAATCTTTTATATCGGAAACGAGCACGAGGAAGATGAGGTTTTGCAGGTATTACCTGCGGCAGGGATTTTACCTCCGGAGGAAACGGCAAGTCTTTATTACAACAACGATATCAAGCGTGTGGTGAAACTGCGCGAATTCGTAACCCCCGACGGAATGGAAGGGACCATCTATATTGTAACCTGCGTCAGCATGATTGTTTCGGATGTGACCAGTATCGGTGTTATCATTTCCATCGTCGTCGTGCTGATTCTGACGGGTATTCTTTTAACGTCATGGTTAAATCAGGGAATTATCAAGCCGATGATTTCCTTAAAAAATGCGATGATGCGGATTGAGCAGGGTGATCTGGAAACCCCGGCAACAACAGCGGAGAAGGGAGAGGTTGGAGAATTATTCGAAGGCTTTGAAAAGATGAGAGTCCGCCTTAAGAATTCCGAGGAAGAAAAGATTCGTACGGAAGAAGCAAACAAGGAATTAATCCGCAATATTTCCCATGATTTAAAGACCCCGATTACCTCCATCAAGGGATATGTGGAAGGTATTATGGATGGCGTTGCGGATACGCCGGAAAAAATGGAAAAATATATAAAAACGATATATAATAAAGCAGGGGACATGGATTACTTAATCGACGAGCTGACCATGTTTTCCAAAATCGATGCCAACCAGATTCCGTACCAGTTCCACCGTATGAATGTCGGGGATTATTTTTCGGACTGTGCGGAGGAAGTGGGACTTGATTTAGAGACCAAAGGCATCGGCTTTCAATATGAATGTGACTGTAATCCGGGCGTGGAAATCTATGCCGATCCGGAGCAGCTTAAGAGAGTCATCAACAATATTATCAGCAATTCCGTGAAGTACAAAAAGGACGGAGACAGCAGGATTACGTTAAAGGTATCCCTTCAGGATGAAAAATACGTCCTGGTGGAAATCGAGGATAACGGAAAAGGAATTTCCGGAAAAGAACTGGAAAAGGTATTCCAGAGATTCTATCGTACGGATGCCTCCAGAAATTCCAAGCAGGGCGGAAGCGGAATCGGATTAAGTATTGCAAGGAAGGTTGTGGAGGATCACGAAGGAAGTATCTGGGCAACCGGAGAAGAAGGCGTGGGATTAACGATTCACTTTACGCTTCCTGTTTATAAAGAAAAGGTAACTCCGGAGAATGCGGAAGAAGAAAGCAGGAATCCGATTCTTCGAATTGAAAAGGCCGTGGGAAAAACGGTGGAAAATACCGTAGCCGGAATCAAAACCGGTGTGGAAAAGACCATGGCGGAGATAGAGAAAAAGACAAAGAAGACAGAATATATAGAACTGGAAATTCCGGAAGGTGAGATTCCGAAGCCGGATGCCGAAAAAAAAGATGCAGGAACGGACATAAATCCGTCACCGAATAAAGAAACACAAAGCAAAGAATAAACCATAAAAATGCTGGGTGAAAGCAGAAAAGGGGCAGGTTATGAATAACATTCTGATTATTGAAGACGAGCAGGCGATTGCGGAACTTGAAAGAGATTATCTTGAGATGAACGGATTTCACATAACCGTATGTGAAGACGGTATATCCGGCGAGGAAACCGCGCTTTCCGGAGATTTTGATTTGGTAATCTTAGACTTAATGCTTCCGGGAATCGACGGATACGAAGTTTGCAGACGGATTCGCGAGGTAAAGGATATTCCGATTATTATGGTCAGCGCAAAGAAAGAGGACCTGGATAAAATCTACGGCCTCGGTATGGGTGCGGATGATTATATAACCAAACCTTTCTCCCCGAGTGAGCTGGTTGCCAGAGTAAAAGCACATATGACACGTTACTCCAGACTCATGTCTGCGAAGAAAACCAATAATGATATTCTGGAAATCAAAGGGCTTCGAATTGACAAGACCGCCCGTCGTGTATTCGTAGGCGGCGTGGAGAAGCAGTTCACTACCAAGGAATACGACCTGCTGGTATTTTTGGCGGAGCATCCGGATGTGGTATATACCAAGCAGGATCTCTTTAAGGAAATCTGGGGCATGGAGTCGGT
>CADANR010000012.1:26115-35557 GCA_902789265.1 uncultured Lachnospiraceae bacterium
GAGAAGATGGAAGACGATCCGTCTACACCGCGGTATATCGAGACCATCTGGGGCGTGGGATATCGATTCAAGGTATCCTAATTTACTTGCTCGTACCTGCAGGATTTCATCTGCGGTCTCGTAGATGTTCGCGGATGTAATTTACTGAAATGCATAAGGCTGTGTTCGCTCAACTTCTATAGAGTCCGCAGCTGAAACCTGTCAGGCACTCGCTAAAGGAAAACAATAACAGAAGTGTAATGAATGATAAAGTAAAATCGATATATGAGGATGATGACATAGTCGTGGTTTGGAAGTCCGCGGGAATTGCGGTGCAGACGAAGAAGCTCGCGGAAGAGGATTTGGAAAGTCTTCTAAGAAAGCAGCTGAAGGTAAAGCAGTTATTTCCGATTACGAGACTGGATCAGCCGGTCGAAGGGCTGGTGCTTTTTGCAAAGACGAAGGAAGCCGCTGCAAAGCTTACGAAACAGTTAAACGATCATTCGATGAAGAAGATTTACCGGGCGGAGATTTACGGAAGCTTTGGGGAAAATGCAAAAGGGACCCTGAAAGACCGCCTTTATAAAGACGGAAGAACCAATACATCGAAAGTTGTTTTGCCGGGTGATGCGGATTATAATGCGGGAAAAGATTCCGCTCTTGAATATGAAGAAATCGAACTCGGTGTCCTTCGGATTAACCTGTTAACCGGTCGTCATCACCAGATCCGGGTACAGCTTGCAAATGCCGGTCACCCGATCTTAGGCGATAAGAAATACGGAACCCCCGAATCCACCAGCCAGGCCGCCGGCATGGGCATCAGCAGGCTTATGCTTACTGCACAGGAACTGGAATTTATACACCCCCAAACCGGTAAGAGAGTAAATTTCCAATTATAAAATAATAATTATTCTTCCTTAAGCAGGCGCAAGGCACGTTTCGTACGGGATGAGTTTGCAGTTTGCAACAGCGAAGAATAGTGGTTTTAATAAAATAATATGGTTGCGAACAAAATCGATTCCCGTCGAAATCGTGCTTGCGCAACGTGAGCCAAATATAAACCAAACACTCAGAAAGGAATTTTGCACATGCCAAGTGAAATCAGAGACATTGCCCTTGCCGAAAGCGGCGAACAGAAAATTGAATGGGTGAAGCGTCATTGTGACCTTCTCCGCACTTTAATGGAAGAGTTTGAACAGACGAAACCGTTTGCCGGAAAGAAGATTGCTTTAAGTGTCCATTTGGAAGCGAAGACCGCATTCCTTTGCCTGACACTTGCAGCCGGCGGTGCCGAAATGTATGTGACCGGTTCCAATCCGTTATCCACGCAGGATGACGTGGCAGCAGCGCTTGTGAAAGCCGGACTTGAAGTACATGCCTGGTATAATGCAACACCGGAAGAATATACACACCATATTGAAGAAGTATTAAAAATCGGTCCCAATATCATCATCGATGACGGCGGAGACCTTGTACATATGATGCATACCAGATACCGTGATCTGATTCCGAATGTGATCGGCGGATGCGAGGAAACCACAACCGGAATTTTAAGACTGGAAGCCATGGAGAAAGCCGGCGAGCTTATGTTCCCGATGGTAAAGGTAAACAATGCGGACTGCAAGCATTTCTTCGATAACCGTTACGGTACGGGACAGTCCGTATGGGACGGAATCAATCGTACCACGAACCTGATTGTGGCAGGTAAAATCGTTGTCGTTGCAGGTTACGGCTGGTGCGGTAAGGGTACGGCGATGCGTGCCAAAGGTCTGGGCGCAAGAGTTGTGGTAACCGAAGTGGATCCGGTTAAGGCAATCGAAGCGGTTATGGACGGCTTTGATGTAATGCCGATGAAGGAAGCGGCAAAAATCGGCGATTTCTTTGTAACGGTTACGGGTTGCAATAAGGTTATTGATGCGGAAGATTTTGCGGTGATGAAGGACGGAGCAATCTGCTGTAACGCCGGTCATTTTGACTGTGAAGTGGATGTGGCATATTTGCGGAGTGCGGCGACCGAGACCATGGAAATGCGAAAGAATATTATGGGATATCATCTGCCGGACGGTAAATGGGTTTATGTGCTTGCGGAAGGCAGGCTCGTAAATCTTGCCGCGGGTGACGGACACCCTGCGGAAATCATGGACATGAGCTTTGCAATCCAGGCTCTGTCGGCGAAGTACTTAGCGGACCATGCGGGCGAAATAAAGGAGAAGCTCCTTGATGTGCCGAGAGAGGTGGATGAGGATGTTGCAAAGAGGAAGCTTAAATTCCTCGGAAAAGAAATCGATGTGCTGACGGATGAGCAGATTGCGTATCTTACAAGCGCGGATGTATAAGTTCGGTCAAAGGCAGGAGTGCTTTGCTCCTGCCTTTTTAAATGCGCATGCCCACATAAGGAAAATATTCTGCTTACGCAGAAATGTGGGCCATGCACTCAAAAAGACGCTAAGCGACTTTTAGCAACAAGCACTAAGCTCGTAAATTCGCTAAGTGCTTGTACGCGAGCAGGATGCGAATAAATTCTTCCCTGCTCGATTAAAAAAGATATGTTGGACATTTGTTGGACAACAAGGGGTATAGTGGGAACATGCAGACTTGGAAGCTGCTTTGTTTTCAGCGGGTAAAAAAGCATGAAACAGCGCAGGAAAGCAATTTTTGGGAGGATATGATATGCCGGGAATTGAAGATTTAAAGAATGATAAAATCGAAGAAGAAAATATGAAGTATGCGAAAAGTCTCGCTGAGTTACTGAAAGCAACGGAGGAAGAAAGAAGAAAACTATTTCTTACTTTCGACGGAAAGAAGCGTACGGCGGCCCAGCTTTCGGAAGCGGAGAGGATAAAGGCGGCGAAGCTTTTTGAGTTCATTTTCGGTATGCTTTCCAAGCGACCGGAGGTGCAATTATATAAACAGGTGCATAAGAACGCATCGAATATGGATTTGATTTTTATCGATAATCAGTCCATGACAGAGATTATAAAAAATGACCCGGAGATCCAGCGTGCTATCAGAATGGGCAAAGTGGAACCGATTTATCATGCGAATGTAATGAGCGATTTTATCGGTGCGAAGGCGCTCGAGAAGATTACCTTTGCGGAGCAGGAAAACAGGAGCATCGGATTTTCGTCGATTAAAGTAACAGATGACGGTAAGGATCTTGCCCTGGGAGAAGTAGTCGTTGCTGCCGTTACTGTGGGAGCTGCTTTAGTGAAAGATGCCTTCAACGGATTAAAGAAAGACGAAGAAGGTAAGAAGAATGCAGAAACCGAAGACAAAAACAAAGAAGATAAAACAAACAAAAACGGAGAAAAAGACAAGGACAATAAGGAAACAGTCGAAAGCGATTCCGAAGCCGGTTTGGAGGACCATATCGAGGATGTCGATGATAATACCGATAATCCGGAAGAAGAGCAGGAAAGTGCTGATCCCACATTGCAGGATATTAAGGAATATGTGGGGTATGAGGAACCGGATCCGAATCAGAGTGTTTCCGACAGATTACGGGTAGAAATCAATTCCTATGCGATTCCGATTTATGAAGCGGAAAATGAAGTAAATAAAGAATTAAAAGAAATACAGAAAACTTTAAAAAAGGAAAGACCCGAGACGGAAAAATACGGGGAGACCAAAAGAAAATGGCAGGAAGTCATTGATGCAAGATTATTTAAGCTTGCGGATATGTACCGCATGAAGGAGATTACGGAGTATTATTTTATAACCCGTGCGGAACAGTTAAATATGTTAAAACTGAATATGAACGTTAAGATTCCCAATACACCGGAGTTATCGAATCCTACGGTTCCGGGATCGGTAGAAGCATATAATAATCTGCTCCTTGACCGGCTGAATGAAAATATCTGGAAGGATCATTTAAAGAATCTCCCGGCATTTATTCAGTGGAAACTGGAGCAGAAGCCGGAAAACGAGAATGAACCGGGGTTGGCACTTCGGGACCTTGACAAGGATGGATGGGCACTTTTATATGAAAATGCATGCCGTGCGGAAATGATGAAGAATCCACCTGCACTTCCGGCGGGAGTAGTGATGCCGCGTGAACTGACCGAAGAGGAAAAAGAACGGAAAAAGAATGCAGAAACGGATGAAGAAGTTTCGAAACAAATCGTGAATAATAGCACCGAGGAAAAAAGCTACAAACCGGCCATGATTGCCCTGCTGCAGCAGAAAAAACTGGTTTTGGGCGGAATCGAAAGAAAACTGGGCGAGACGTATATTAATGTTGAAGCAGCACTGAAAGAAAACCTGATTACGGATGCGGACCTGAAAGATTATGCATACTCCCCCGTTTATAATATTGTAGCAAATGCAATTGCACTCGATATTGTGGAAAGAAGAGAGGATCACAAGGTTCCGGGCGGGCTTTCATTTTGGGGTTTTCAAAGAACACTGGCGCAATTTCAGGGATTTCGTAATGTAGTAAGACCCCTGATTGATGAAATCTATGAACAGTACAGGATTTTGCAGGAAGCCGCAGGAGAAAATACCGAAAAGATTACCATATATGATGTTCCCAAGGCAAAACGTTTTGTGGAAATGCTTGAGGACCATTCCGTTATAAACGCCGTTGCCATGGAAAGTAAATTCATGAAACAAAGAGAATCGAAACAGGGAAACCAGGGAGGCGGTGGAATAAAGCACGTACTGGAGCAGCTTAAGATTCCGCCGAGGCAACCTGAAGCAGGTCCGAAGGTCTGATTTGACGAAAATAATTTACTGTGATAGTATGGTAGTGCTTTATTGTAGTAAATTATTTGAAGTTATATTCAGGAGGAAGAAATGAAAAAGTTTTTGGCAATCGGACTTACGGTTTTAACGCTGGCTATGCTCTTAAGCGGATGTACAGCCAAGAAAGACGGCAAAGTATTTAAGCATGGCTTCGATCTGGATTATCCCCCTTATTCCTACATTGATGATAACGGTGAGGTTGGCGGATTTGACGTAGAGCTTTGCAAGGCAGTATGCGAATACAACGGCTGGACATATGAAGCAGTTCCTTTTAACTGGGATGCAAAGGATGCGGAACTGAATGCAGGAAACTGCGACTGCATCTGGTCCGGATTTACGAGAAACGGACGTGAAGATGATTACACCTGGAGTATGAGCTACTCCGACAACACCCAGATGATTATGGTTCCCGACGGATCCGACATCACCACTTTGGCAGATCTTGCAGGCAAGGCAGTCGGCGTACAGACCGCTACCAGCGCTTATGACCTGCTTCAGGATTCCGAAGAAGGACAGGGCGAACTTGCAGCAACCTTCTCTTCTCTCGAAATCTATGATACTTACACCATCGCATTCAACGACCTTCAGGCAGGCGGAATCGATGCAATCGCAATTGATATTACATCCGGTAACTACTTAATGAGCAGTACACCCGGATATCACTTCCTTGACGAAGCCCTCGGCAGCGAGCAGTATGCAATCGGCTTCCGTAAGGACGACACCGAGCTTTGCGAGCAGGTAAATACAGCACTTCAGGCACTTGTAGATAACGGAACTTATGATGCAATCGGTCAGAAATATCCGGAAATCTACGAATTCCTTTGCTTAAAGCCTGCAACCGCAGAATAAAATTGCTGTTTTACGTAAAAGGGATATAGATAAACGAATAGGGGGGAAAATTTCCCCCCTATTTGATTCATTTAAAAAAGAGGATTATAACATGACATTTGGTACAATGCTGTCCACGATGGCAGGAGGAATGCTGAAAACCGTATTACTGTTTGTGCTGACACTGGTGGGATCCCTGCCGCTCGGCATGCTTGTGGTTTTCTTAAAAAAATCAAAGTTTAAACCGATTGCATGGATTACCGATATTTATATTGCCATCATGCGCGGTACCCCGCTTATGTTACAGCTTTTAGTCTGGTATTTCGGACCGTATTATTTATTCGGCATGAATATCAGGGGCTATAAATTCCCGGCACTTTTAATCGGTTTTATCATGAACTATGCGGCATATTTTGCGGAGATTTACCGAAGCGGAATCGACTCCATGCCGGTCGGACAGTATGAGGCAGCAGAAATCTTAGGGTATACCAAATTTCAGACCTTCATGCGCATTATCCTTCCTCAGGTCATCAAGCGCATTCTTCCTTCCGTAACGAACGAAGTCATAACGCTTGTTAAGGATACTTCTCTTGCATCGGCTCTGGCTTATCAGGAAGTATTCTCACTTGCAAAACAGATTTCCGCATCGCAGACCTCTTTCATGCCGTTCGTCATTGCGGGTATTTTCTACTTCGTAGCAAATTATCTTGTTGCCTGGATTATGAACCGGATTGAGAAATCCATGCAGTACTATAAATAGGTGTCGGTCACCACATCATTTCAATTAAGAAAGGTTTTCAGATGAGCGTATATTTGAAAAAAGAAGATGTAAATACAACGGGCAGCGTGGAAAACGGAAATCCGGCAGATAAAGTGGTCTTAAAAATGTCCAACATTCAGAAACGTTTCGACAATCTGGAAGTGCTTAAGGCCATTAACTTAACCGTTAAGCACGGCGAGGTTGTCAGCATTATCGGTCCGTCCGGAAGCGGTAAATCGACCCTGCTTCGCTGCGCGACCTTCCTTGAAAAAATCGACAGCGGAGAGATTATTTATCTGGATAAAAAGGCTGCCATCACAAGTCATTCCGGCAAAGTATTTTATACCAATAAGGCGGATATGAAGGAAATCAAGCAGTATTTCGGACTTGTTTTCCAGCAGTTTAATTTATTTCCGCATCACTCGGTATTAAAAAATGTAATGGGTGCGCCGGTGAACGTGCTGAAGCGGGATAAAGCCGAAGTGGAGAAGGAAGCGAGAGTTCTTCTGGATAAAATGGGTCTTGCGGACAAGGCGGACCAGTATCCCTGCAATTTATCCGGCGGACAGCAGCAGCGTGTGGCAATTGCGCGTGCACTGGCGATGAAGCCGGAGGTACTTTTCTTTGACGAACCGACTTCCGCACTTGATCCCGAGCTTACGATTGAAGTACTAAAAATTATTCGCCAGCTTGCAGAGGAGAAAATGACGATGGTAATCGTTACCCATGAGATGTCATTCGCAGCAAATGTCAGCAACCGCGTGATCTTTATGGACGGCGGCGTTATCGTGGAAGAGGGCAATCCGAAGGATGTGTTCGGAAATCCGCAGATGGAGAGGACGAAGCAGTTTTTGAAGAGCTACAAGGAATAGATACATTTACGGCTCGAGGAAGCTTATGGAGAACTAACATGGATATACGCTATGTGCTCATGAATCCGACCGGAAACCGCACAATTCTCGTGGAGAGTGAGGTTGAGGAAAGGGATTATAAAAAGATTGCGGAATATTTACTGAAGAAAGAACCCACTGCCGAGCAGGTGGGTTTTCTTGACGTGAAAGATAAGAAGAAATACCGATTAAATATGGCCGGCGGGGAATTCTGCGGAAATGCAACGATGTCGGCGGCTGCGTATGCCGTGATGAAAGGATGGCAGAAAACTCCGGTAAAATTAAGAGTTTCCGGGGCTAAGCAGGAACTGAAGGTGGATGTGGATTCTACTTCAGATGAGCTTTATACCGGCACGGTGAAGATGCCGTCACCGGTGGAAATAAAAACGGTCTCCCTGGAAATCGGCGGAAGCATGATGAAACTTCCGGCAGTGATTTTTGACGGAATTACGCATATTATCTTAAGCGGAATCGGAATCGCAAAGAAAAAGGCGGAGGAGTACGCCGTTACGTGGAGTAAGGAACTTGGGGCTCCGGCGCTCGGACTGATGTTTTACGATGATACGAAGAAGCGCCTGAAACCGTTGGTATATGTACAAAGTCCCGAGACACTTTACTGGGAAAATTCCTGCGGGAGCGGATCCGTAGCAACGGCAGCCTGGCTTAGTGAATGCGGGGTAAAGCGGGATATGTACGAGTTTACAGAGCCGGGTGGACTGCTACGCGTGGTGAAAAAAGGAAAAAGTTATTATCTCAAGGGGAGTGTGCTTTTAGAGAAGGAAGGTCTTTTGGAGATGAAAGAAGCCGGAAATAATTCTAAGAAGGAAGAGACGAAGAGGGAGACCGAAAAGAAAGAGACTGTAAAGAACAAGCGATTCTGGCTGAACTGGACCGGCAGTATGGCACGGAGTACCGGTGTTATCTGAATTACGAAACACCGTGGCAGTTACTTTTCGCGACGATTATGAGCGCACAGTGTACGGACGAGCGTGTCAATATCGTGACGAAGGACCTGTATGTGAAATATAAAACGCTTGAGGATTTTGCGAATGCGGACTTAAAAGAACTTGAGCAGGATATCCACTCGACCGGCTTCTACCATAATAAGGCAAAGAACATTATTGCCTGCGCACAGGTTTTGATAGAGAAATATGACGGCGAGGTGCCGAGCGGGATTGAAGAACTGACCTCACTTCCGGGTGTCGGACGTAAGACCGCAAATGTGATTCGCGGAAATATCTACCATATAGACAGTATTGTGGTGGATACACATGTAAAGCGGATCAGCAAAAAGCTTGGGATTACAGAGGAAGACGATCCCGAGAAAGTAGAATTTGATTTAATGGAAAAACTTCCGCGTGATCACTGGATTCTATATAATATCCACATCATCACGCTGGGCAGGAGTATTTGTAAGGCACCCACACCGAAGTGCGAGGAGTGTTTTTTGAAGGAACTCTGCCCTTCGTATTCTGCCAAGTAACATTTTTTTGCATTATATATAAATATCCCCGCCAAATTTTGTTATCAAAATTTGCATTGTATAGTAAATCCCCCGCGAAATTCTGAAAGGAGGAAAATCAATCGCGGGACTTGAACCTGTTAACCGCCCCATGCCGTATGGCATGGGGTTTTCTTATGCATAGCGAGTAGGATTAATAAACTCTTTCCTACTCAATTATTCATGGAGAAAACATTATGAAGAGAAAAAATTTATTTTTGCGTAGAAAGGAGAACTATTATGGGTATTGATTGGGAAGATATGTACGGATATGAGGACTATGATCCTTGTGATTACGATGATGCTTACGAAGATGATATTGATGACTGGAATTACGCACTAAACGGTGCCTACAGAAAAAACCGTAGAGACACTACCAGATGTTATATCCGTTGTCCGTATTCCGAGAAAGAAAGTGCCAAAAGAAGAGGCGCCAGATGGGATCCTGTAAGAAAACTCTGGTATTACGAAGCCTGGATGGATCCCAGACCTTTCGCCAAGTGGAAAGCAGTCAACTAAATTGCATTGTATACTATATTCCCCGCAAAATTTTAAAGGAGGTGAGTGAATTGCGGGTTTTGCAACCATTAACCGGCCCATGCGCAATTGCATGGGTCTTTTTTACTTCATAGGAAATTCCTTGGAATTTCCTACGAAGCAAAATGCTCCGCAGGATGCGCACCTCGCGGAAATGTAAATATTGCTTCGCAATCCGCTCGGGCGCGAAAGAGTCGCAAGCGA
>CADANR010000012.1:35577-47042 GCA_902789265.1 uncultured Lachnospiraceae bacterium
GAAGCAAAATGCTCCGCAGGATGCGCACCTCGCGGAAATGTAAATATTGCTTCGCAATCCGCTCGGGCGCGAAAGAGTCGCAAGCGACTCTTTTTTATTTATCAGGAGGTATTAATATGAATACTAATATTATCAAGGAAAGTTCCAGAGGTTATGATTTGATTCGTCCGGAGGACCGTTTGTTTGAAGATCGCAAGATCTTCTTTACGGAAGAGGTTACTCCGGAATCCGCAAAGCAGCTGATTCAGCTGCTTTTGTATTTAGAGGCGGAAAGTCCGCAGAAGGAAATCTGTCTCTATATTAATTCTCCCGGCGGTGAGGTAATCTCCGGTCTTGCCGTATATGATACATTAACCGGACTGAAATGTCCGGTTCGTACGGTATGCATCGGAACAGCCGCATCCATGGGATCCATTATATTCCTGGCCGGAAGAAAAAGACAGATTCTCAGTCATGCACAGGTTCTCATCCATGACCCCTTAATCAGCGGTTTGAGCGGTGTGCAAAACGCACTTGCGCTGGATAAAGAAGCGAAGAAGCTGATGAAGACAAGAGATACGCTCGGTAAAATCCTTGCAGAAAGAACCGGTCGTTCGCTGGAAGAAGTGTTTGAAAAAACGAAGGAAGACTGTTTCCTTGATGCCGAAGAATCGCTTGCATTCGGTATTGCAACTGAAATCGTAAAACGTGCTTAACGAAAGGAGAATTGATTATGAAGAAAAACATGAATGAAATCGAAATGAAAAACCAGGCAACGAAAGTTCGTAAAGCGGCAATGCCGGATTCCTACCGACTGCTTGCCAAAGGTGTCCGTGTTTCCAACAACACCTTAAAGACCGGAAAGAACAATCATGATCTGATTGTCGGAGGCAGTCGTGCCGGAAAGACCGGAGGGTATGTCACGCCGAATCTGATTCTGGCTGATTCCAGCATGGTTGTTGTGGACACGAAGGGACTCTTATGCAGAAGATACAGCAGATATTTAAAGAAGAAAGGCTTTCAGATTTTTAATATCGACTTTGTAAATACGGAAACTTCCGATGTTTACAACCTGCTTGATTTTGTCCGTAAGGTTCACGGAAAGAACGGAGAAACGACGTATCGTCAGAAAGACTTAAAGACCATCGCCGCAATTCTGGTTCCGGATGAGCTGGATACCAAGGAAACCTTCTGGGTAGAATCCGCAAGATGTGTAATCATCAGTCTGATGGCCTATGTTCTGGAGGCAATGGAAGAGGCTGAACGAAATATGGTAACAGTGACGAAGCTGTATCTTCTGATGTGTGCGAACAGCAAAAGCAATACCGTTTCGTTCTTTGAAGAGCTCAGAGATGAAAATCCGGAGAGCTTTGCGGTTGCCATGTACGATACCTACCAGGCCGATTTTGCAGCAGAGAAAATGTGGGCATCGATAAAGCAGTTTGTATCCATTGCCCTGGAACCCTTTATGTATGACGAAGTGAAACCCATGTTTGACGGAAAAAGCGCACTTGATTTTGCCGATCTCGGCAGAAAGAAGTCGATTCTTTTCGTCAATATCAGTGATACGGATCGTTCCATGTATTCCGTTGTGAATATTTTCTATCAGCAGCTGTTCCAGTCTCTTTGCAATGAAGCGGACAGCAGAACGGACGGAAGACTACAGATTCCGGTTCGTATTATCATGGATGACTTTGCCAGCAATTTTAATATTCCGGACTTTGACAAGATTATTTCGGTCATTTGTTCCAGACAGATTTTTGTAAGTCTGATCCTGCAAAGCATTTCCCAGCTTGACGGAATGTATAAAACCGCAGATGCCAAGACGATCATCAATAACTGTGATTTCAAGGTATTCTTCGGTGGGCAGGATCCGGATACTGCAAGATTTATCGGTGATATGGCCGGATGTGTTCCGGAAAAGGTAACGAAGATGAGAGCGGATGATGTCTGCATTTTGGAACGTGGTGAAGAAATCAGATTTGCCAAGAAGATTGCGCCCTATTCCATGGACGCGCAGATGAATATTTAAAAGGAGGAAAAAATTATGAGTAATGTTAAGAACAGTCGTGAAAAATTGAGCAGTGTAAAGAAAAAGGATAATGAAAACAGAGAGGGTTTAATGAGTATGGGCAGAAAGAAAACGTTTGAGGATATTATGAAGCTGAACATGAAAGTTCAGAAAATGCTGGAAGAGGAAAGAAAGGAGAAAGAGTTGCAAAAAGATCAGGTCGGCGAAATTAAGGACGAACCCAGAGTCGTGGAAAGAAGGATTCGTTCGATTGAATCCAAACTGAATGACATTCTTCGTGGAGTGAAAGGGGAAAAGGAAAGCTTCTTACCCTTCGTGGAGGATGAAAACGGACAATTAAGCAATCCGAAAATCAGGGATTTTATTTTGGAACTGATTGATTCCCATCCTGATGCTAAGGAGCTCTCTTCGGAGAAAAGAAAATTGCTGGAACTGTTCTTCTACTGCGTCATCTTAGGTCCCTCCGGAATAAAATCCGAGGTCAGCATGGAAATTCTTGCACCGAACTATATCTGTACCGAGGCTTTTGAAGAGTTTATTCATGCAGCCGATGACCCGGTATTTCAGGAGAAGGACCGTATGAAGCTTGTTCGTGATGAGGAATCCGACAGAGCCTATATTGAATACGGTTTCGGATTTTCCTTCTTCTTAAATCTATGGCTGGAGGCGGATGCGGAGAGATCCTTCTATACTCCGGAGGAACTGAAGGAGGCAGCGGAAGTATATGCGGATATCCGTATGGAAGATCCGGAAGAAGTATTGAAGGCATGGACGGGAACTATGGAATCGGATGCCGGTAATGAGGCAGAATCTACGGCAGCTGAGCCGCAGAATGAGCCGGAGACTTTGAACGCCGGGGAAACGAGTGTATCTTCGGCAACAGAAGAATCGACTTCAACAGCGGTCAGAAAAAAGGAGGTTGTGATGGAAGCAGACGGACCGCTGAAAGGAATGACGATTACGGTTTATGAGGAGGAACCGGCAGATTACGGCAGTGAGGATCCGTATGAGGATTGCGAGGTACCGATTGGATATGAAGTAAACGACGACGATCCGATTGAATGCCCGCAGCCTGACTGGGAGGCGATGCAGTATGCAGAGGAAGAATGTTTCAGAAGATGTTCGGCTTCCCTTGAGGTATTTGAGAAGCACCTTCCCGAACAGGAAGCTTTGCAGGAAAGCTATTTAGAACTTCGTAAAATGCTCTACACGGTTGATTATTCCGATATTGCAGAATTTACGAGAGTTTGTGTAGAGAATTTCATTCTTCATCATCAGATTTCTCCGATTTGTTATAAGAGCAAATTTGAGAAAATCAATGATCTCATTTTTGAATGCATGGAAGAAATCAGCAGAATTGAAAGGGGGGATGAAAACTGAGAAATGAAAAATGAAAAACTATGCGGGTTACCGGAAGGTAACCCGCAGGAAGGAGTGTGATTCTGGCGGAAATGGTTATTTGAGCAAGAAGGAAGTGGAGGATGCAAAATCTCTTATTTTTGGGAGCAATGCGATGATTTATCGGGGATTGAGTATCTGACGAATCTTGAGACTCTTTCTCTTCAGCATGGTTATACATACGGCAAATCCGCAATTGGTGTTAATAAAATAATGAGGATAAGCGCCAATCATTGATTATTCTTTTTAAGTTTCTTCTTTTCTTTTTGTGCTTCTTTTTTTCGTTGCTCTTCTTCCTGTTTTTCCTGAATAATCTTATTCTGAATATCCGGGAAGTCTTCTAATGACGGAAATTCAATTTCTCCGTTTATTTCGTAAATATAGCAACGGTTTTCCTTTATGAATTCTTTTTCTTTTCCGTCATATGGTTCTGTTTTAATTTCATAATAGTCTAAAAAATTATTTTTAACGATCCATGCCTTTTCTCTTTTTCCCTTTTTCGCTTTACGGGTATTTATTTCGCTGCTATAGGAAAGAGGAATCGTTAATCCCGGTACATTAGTATGGATAACTTCGTAATATTTGTACAGGTAGCTTTTGTTACCCATATTCATGTGGTCGATTTCGATTTTGTTTAAATAGACAGGTTCCCCGTAAGCTTCGGTTACTTCGCAGGCAGATAAGTAAAAGGAGATAATTTGAAATAATATCTTTGTTCTTGGAATATTATCTTCACGTGGCGCGACCGTTTTTGTTTTTTTGTCATATAAAACCTTGAGGCAGGGCACCTCATTTTTATCACCGACAAATATGATTCTTCCCGAATATAAATCATCAAATAACTGCCTGTTGCATCCAAGCTTTTTGACTTTTAAAGGACCGAGGCTGATTGCATTAGCAATGATTCGAAGAAAACTTGCTTTATTGAGATTATAAACAGGGTTATAAATATCTGGTGATAATAAAGACCGTTCGGTGTTATATTTCTTTATAAAATCATCAAATTGTTTTTGTTTCTTTGTATCCTTAATATGACCGAAGAGAGTAGTCATATAATCACACTTTTCTTCAAAGCACCAGATTTGAAGGGTTTTATAAACTTCTTCCCGGGCTTTCTTTTTCTCTTCCCGACTGATTTCCCAATAGTCTCTTTCTTCCAGTTCGTGCCTGGCAATAATGGTCAGGGCATGGGAGAATCCCTTTTCGTAATTATTATCATTAAGGAGTGTACTTTCCGTAGTATATTGTTTGTATTCCCATCTTTCATCCAACATGGTTTCTGATCCTTTCCGTTTCGTTCTCTGCGTTAATGATTATTTCAGTAAATCGATATTGACGTAACCGGTGTATTCTTTGATTTTTTCAAGTATCTCATCTGCGGAGTAACATAACCAGATGAGATCCAGTTTTCCGTTTCCGTAATTTTTATACAAATTTGAACTTTTATCATTGCTTATCGTATAAAGATATGGGAAAGGATCGCATTTTAATTCTTTTTTCAGTTCCGCCTTACATTTTTTTGCAAAAAATGCAGCGAGATCGGTTTGCGTGTTATCTTCTTTTAAATCGTCTTTGATCATACACATTACATAGGACAGAAAAAGATTCAGCAGATGATAACCCTTTGCTCTGAAATCAAGAATGCAGGATACGGCAGCAGGAATCGGTTCTTCATTCATACGGAATAATCTTCGGAATTCTTCCTCTATCTCATTTCCATACAGATAAGGCCAGTCACTTTCCTGAATCTCAAGATAAATTTCATATGCGGTATCTAACTCTGCTTCCGGGAGACGTTTTATTGCATGTTCTTTTGTCGGCAGTAATTTTCGTAATTCTTCGGCAATATGCCGGATATCCGGATTATTAATCTGCTGTCTGTTTAATACGTAATAAATGGAGCGATAGTATTGCTTTTTATTCTTTTTAGATAAGTTTTTAATTGTAATATATTTTTTGATACATTCGTTTAATATACTCTCATTATTTTCCGGAATCTGAAATGTGGAGCTGAAGGTCCCGTTTTTTAATGATTTGTCAGATGTACTTTCCAGTCCGGGAAGAGTATCATTCTTGTGCCCGTATAAGAACAGGTAAGCCAGATAGGATAAGGATTTATAATCTTTGGAGGAGGAGTTATTTAAGTTTATTTCAATGTCTTTTCCTTTTTCCCTGTTGTTCCAGATGAGCGACTTATCGGAATTGCAGGTGATACTCTTTTTGGAGGGAAGAGTGGGATACCCTTTATTCAGGTTTTCCAGCGGCTTTATCAAGTGGTCGATATATGAGAAATCCTCCGGGGGAACGGACATGCCTTTTTCATTTCCGTACTTATTCAATGCAGCATAAGAGGAATGAAAATCTACCACGGCATTTATATTGCTTTCGCAGCTTTCAAAGAATAAAAAATTAAAAGGAAATGCCGGGTATTTAAAAAACTGAATAAACTCGGAGTGGCTTACTTCAAATTCCAGCAGAAAAGTATCATTCATCTTCTCGGGGGAAAAGCTGTCGGATACGGACAAAAGGGTTTTGCCGCTTTTTTTGTTAATCCACTCACACGATATGGTATATTTTCCGCCGGGAATAAAGTTCTTGTATTTTACTTCATAAACCACTTTATGAGTTGTTTCCTTCGTGGATTCTTCCTTTGCGGGCAGCTTTTTTCCTATCTCCGGCAGGAGATAAGTATGCTTCTTTTCCTCCTCCGGTGATGAATCATCCTTTTTACGTTCCTCGTAAAAACCGGTATAAGCTACGGGAGGAAGATAGGGATGCAGACCGGTTTTGCAGGCATCAATTTCCAATCCGGTCAGGATGGTATAAAGAGCACAGTCCGACACGGTTAAATCGAAGTCCGGTGTAAAATGTTTCTGTCCGTCAATGATGGCTTTGTTCGAAATCTGTCCGATGCTGTTGGCAAAGGTATTATAAAGCACCCGGTAATCTATTTCGTTTCTGTACCTGGTGGGAAGTTCAATACTCTTTTCGTTTTCCGGTTGTTTATTCTTTGTATCTTTGTCCGGTTTATCGTTAATATTGATAATCGGAAGCGGGATATTATCTTTGCAAATACCTCTTTGAACTGCCTTTAAAACGACCGGATGATCGAAAATTTTAACAAGGTCTCCGTCAAAGTCGGCGCCGCCCAGTGTTTTGGGCGCAAAGGATTCTCCGGACACCATGATTACACCGGAAAGGTGTCCGAGATATTTTTCGCGGATTGTAACTGTACTGTCGCATAAACATTTTAAGGCAACCTGTTCATTTCTTGACAGGTGAGGGTTACGGAAAAGCGGATAGTAAGATCCGTTTTTATAGGGGATGCCTTCCGGTTCCGCTTTTAATGGATTCTGTCTGGCAGGAGCATAAAAACACTCTTCTTTCAAAAGATATCCGTGAATAAATTGAATACCGTCTTTCAGTTTCTCATTTGCGGCAGTATTTTCTGCCTCTATGTTGTGCAGATATACTAAGTCGAGAAGGTATTTCAGCAATAAAAGAAGATCTCTGGAAAGATACCGGACCTCTCCGGGCAGGAGAAGTTTACCCTGTGCAAGATCCCGTTTGAGACGTACTTTTCGTGCGTTTAATTTTGCCCGAATGAATGGGTGATATCGGAAGTTTTCGTCTTTTTTCAGTAGTTTCATCCAGGCAGCACCGGAATAATAATTACTTTTAGTGAGGATGTCTTTTTCCATTGCGGATTCATAATCCAGTTCTGATTCTATATCAACCGCATTTTCATCATCTTCTGTGATTTCCGCATTAGTCTTATTAATCTCATCATCGAGTGTATTATCTTCATCTGAGAAGGAATTATAGCCTTCTTCGGTTTCCGTATCTTCGTTATTCTCGATATCTTCATTTAAAACAACGAGTTTTAAAGCATCCGTAACGGAATCAAAGGAATAGTTTTCTTCGTCAGCATTCTTATAGTCTACGGTATTTAAGAGGGAATCGAGAGGACTTAAAATATGTGCCCAATGCATGTCTGCCAGTTGTTTCAGTTCATTTTTTTCTATGGCCAGAGTATTCAGAATTTGATAGTTCAAAGCAGTAAGGGAACCATGCCGGTAGGAATCATCACTTCCGGAAATATAGAGCGAGTATCCGTATTCATGGAATCGCTCAAAGTAAAATTTCATGGGGTCGTCATATTCCGTTTTGGGATAAAAAGTCGAATCTTCAGCCCAGAGTTCTTTCAACCACCCTGCCGCTTTAAACATGGATTCGGTCATAATGATTCTGGCTTTTTTCAGATCTCTCGTCTTGCCGAAACAATCCGTAATTTCATACTTGCCGTCATATCCTGACAGAATGGTCTTGTCTTTCAGAAAGCCGTGAAAATCAACCTTATGAAGAACGCCTTTCATAAACGGCATTCTGATCTGGAAAGAATTAACGTCTTCTTTCCCCAGTTGCTTTCCGATAAAGTCAGCATATTCCGGACATATTATTCCTTCCCCGTCAAACATGGTGTCATTTTTAAGACGGTTATTCGCTGTATCCGGTTCTGCATTAATTCTTCCCTTTATGATTTCATTGGTGTTGGTACAGCAAAGAACTTCTTTTTGATAATAAAAATCTTTATCGAAATCAAGACCTTGTTCCCCAAAGTCATAATCTTTCATGTTTTCAGGATTAAAACCATATGGTCTGTCGGGAACTATGATTACGGTATCCTGATTGAGTTCTTTAAATCCGCTGATTCGTTTGGAAGTGGAAAGATATAATCCCCGGTAAGCATAGAATTTACTGAGAGCAAGATCAATTCCGTAAAAATCAATTCCGAGATTCAGGCGCTTATCTATATAGAGCTTTTGGTATTCAGCATATTCTTTTCTTAACGTTTCTGTTTTTTCTTTATGATCTTTGCCGCTGATACTGAACCAGGTGCTTTCGTCTATGTAATATAAGTGTGTGGATTCCTCGTTTTCGCTTTCAATTAAGGGATAGAAGGTTTTATATTCCTTGTCATCATTGTCATATGGGGCAACAGAAACAATAACATTGCGCGGCTTTGAGAAAAATTCGGGATATATTTTGGAATAATCGGAAATTTTGTTTGGAAGACTTACGCAAATGATATCTTTTGTTTTTTCTTCGTTGTTTCTGTATTTCAAAATCTCCGGCAGATAATAATCTATCGGAATCATGTCAAGACGACCGTCATAGAAAAAAATATCGGGGTCTGCATATGCTCCCTCGCAGGTTTGCATTTTGTCCAATTCAAGGTTTAATGCATCGGTATCAAGATTTGTTTTTTCGGAAAGATCGAGGGAATATATTTCTTGTTTATCGGAGAAGAGAGGGCTTAAAAAATCGACAGCGACTAACAGAATTCTGCTGTTTCTGGCCATGCTCTGGCTTTTATCGAATGCGACAAAGTTATGAAAAACAGGATTGTTTTTTTCGTCTTTTGTGAAGGCAATGGATATTTTTGAGAAAGTGATTAAATCTCTGACCAGCTGGGAAAAAGTAGGAACATATGTCTCAAGCTGTTCCAGGCCACTGGGCTTAATGGTCTGTTCATTGATTTCCACGCCATCGATTATTTCAGTTTCCTCTACTACCTCGTCGGGGACACTATCATCCCGCATATTGTGTTTCAGGGAGTCTTCGAAGTCAACCTGGAAAAACAGATTTTCAAAGTTTAGTATTACAACTTTGTCCTTTAACAGGTATTTATCGTCATTTAAAGAGTATTGATTGTTGCTAATCAGATTCCTCTTTTGTTGTTCGTAAATGACTTTTCGGAATTGATCAAAAAAGGCACAATCTCCGGCATTTTCAAAGGATTCCACAAGATTGAGTTCATGATACGGATTTGTCAGATCTATTTTAAATTCCGTCGGAAGGGCTGTGCTGCGCCCATGATCATAATAATCCTGAAAGGTTTGGGGGTCTTTGGTAATATCAATAACGGCCTTTGCTTTTAAGGTATAAATATAGTTTTCCATAAAGTGCCTTTCTTTGTTTCTTCGCAAATAGTTAAAGGATTCAACAGGTTCATTATATATCGCATGAAATGAGAGTGCAATATATTTTTGCATTATGTATATATATCCCCGCAAAATTTTCATAAGGAGGTGATACGTGTATTTATCAATAAATGCGGGGAATAAGACAATTAAAAAGTAACTGTAAGACACATACTGCCCGTCCATGAAGGATGGGCAGATTTTTATTTTAAAAAGGAGATTTATTTATGAAAAGCACTACAAACATCAATTCAAACGCAAAAAGAACTTTTAAGGAAGGAGATATCGTACGTCTCGAAGCACATGACCTTCCGGTAGGAAGAGAAATGGAGAAACTTCGTCCGTACATTATACTTCATTGTTATCCGGATGGGGATATGTGTGAGGTTGCGCCCATACAGACCGTGGATAAACACAATCCCAGATACAAAAAGGAAACCCCATACTGGGCGCATATTCAGGTAAAGGGCAAAGATGAAGTGGTTTTGTTCAATCAGAGAAACTGCGTTTCTTCTGAAAGATTTCAGGAGTACTACGCAAGCAGCTCCGAAGAGGATTTACTGAAGGTCTTGGAAAAGCATGCCAGATTACATTTGGATATTTTTAAGAAGAAAAGAACAGAACTCAGAAATGCCGCTATCAAAAAGCAGGCTGTTGAAAAAAGCAATGAGTAACTTATGAAGTGAAAGGATACATTATGAAATCATTTGATGAAATCGAGAAGTTTACGAAGGGAGCAGTGGAAAACACTGCTCCCAAAACATTTTCCGGGAATAAAAATCCCGGCAGCAACATGTTATTTGCTGCGAATAGTATTTTATTGCTGTGTTATCTAATGGACTATAAGACGAAAGGAGCAAATGAGTATGGAAAAGAAGAAAACCTTTGAGGATTTGAAAAGAATGTATGCCGAGCCGAATCACGAAAGTGATCCGGCAAAGGCATTTAAGGTATCCCAAAGAAAGAAGGAGTACAGCGAACTTTGCGACCTTCTGTTTGGTGGCTTTGCCGGTGAGCATCCGGAATGGGTGAAGTACGGTGAGCATACCATGCTCTGCGATGTCGAGGAAAGGCAGAGAAACACCCTTCGTATGCTGAACGGTATGCGCATTATTTCCAACAATATCAACCAAGTTGCTAAAAAGGCAAATGAAACGAACAGCATATACGCTGAGGATTTACAAAAGATAAAGGAGAACCACCAACAGTTATGCCATATGTTAAGTCAGTTTGTGTCCACACCACGGTGGATAAAAGTTTGAGCTACATTCTGAATCCCGACAAGACCGAGGAAATGCTGTACACGACCTCGATCAATTGCACCACGGACGCCCGTGACGCCTACTTGCAGATGAAAGCAGTCTATGAGCATTACGCTGCCGACCGCTTCAACAGCCCTCCGCCGTTAGAGGGAAAAGGCACAGTCAAGGCTATCCATTACATAATAAGCTTTGCCGACTCGGAGAACGTCACGCCCGAGCTTGCTTTCAAGATAGCCAAGGCTTATGGGCGCAAGACTTTCGGAGAAGATGTGCAGGCGGTCATCGCTGTCCATGTAGATAAGTCGCATACGCACTGCCACATAGTCATGAATTCATACTCGTTATCGGGAGAAAAGTTTTATGCGAACAAGACATCTCTGCGCCGCGCAAGAGAATACGCCAACGGTGTATGTCAAGCATTCGGAGTGACCCCCGCGCTGAACTTCGAGAACAAGGGCAAGTCAATCAGCCACTACGAATGGGATCAGCAGCAAAATGGCGCCTCGTGGAAAGAGCAGATAAGGCAGCTGATCGACGAGCTGATACCTTCCGTCACCTCACTTGATGAACTTTTGCAGATACTCGAAGAACGTGTTTATGAAGTCAAGCGCGGTAAGTATATCTCTATCCGCGCACCCGAGCAGGAACGCTTCGTCCGCACGAAAACGCTCGGTGAAGAATATACCGAAGAAGGTATTTATATAATCACCTCAAAAAATCGCTACACAGGGCAGGAAACGAAAAAGAGAATTTACGTTGGAACAAACGATGTTTTAAAAGCAGTTGCTGCAACAGATAAGCCTTATAATG
>CADANR010000013.1 GCA_902789265.1 uncultured Lachnospiraceae bacterium
CCACAGCACTTTGCATTCTGGCCGGCTGTACCTTCGGAAACACGAAAGAACCGGAGCAGGAATCCGTAAGTGAACCGGAATCCGTCCGTCTGGTAGTATGGGACATTGAACCTTCCGAACCGGAGAGCATTTCGGAACCGGAACCCGAACCCGAGCCGGTTTTGGTAAAACTCGGAGACGAATTCGAAGTGATGTCCGACACGGCAGAAGTTGATATTTCGGGCATTGACGTAAGTGAGCTGGACATGGATGCATTCTTTGATTCCATGACGAAACTTGAAAAAATAACCATGAAGGACTGCGGCCTTGACAATGACGGTTATGCAGCTCTCCAGGATGCTCATCCGGATGTCAGAATCATCTGGGACATTAAGGTAAAAACATATACGATTCCGACTGATTCCGTCGGGTTTTCCACGCTTCTTGCGAATGAGTATCAGCCGAGAGTGGATGATGAGGACTGTAAATATCTGAAATACTGTACGGATATGGTGGCGTTAGACCTGGGACATAATTACATCACGAATCTGGACTTTTTGGAATACATGCCGAATCTTCGTGTCCTGATTCTTGTCGACAATTTTGATTCCCCGTCCAAGCGGGTAAGACTTTCGGATATTTCCAAACTGAAATACTGTCCGCATCTTCGTTACCTGGAGCTTTTTGCAAACAATGTCAGTGACATGAGCGTCATCGGAGAGTTAAAAGAACTGGAAGACTTAAACGTCTGCTATAATCCGGTAAGTTCAAGCGAGCCGTTTAAGAATCTGCCGAAGCTTCAGAAACTATGGATTTACAATACTTCCATTCCGTGGGAGGAGATTAACGAGTTAAAGAATCTTTACCCGGATGCAAAGATTGTAACATCCGGAACCGGCTCGGTAGACCAGGGCTGGAGAGAAGGCGCACATTACAATGCAATGCGCAACATGGTTTCCCACAACGTAATGGATGAAGTATATGCATTCGAGGGCGGACCGGAAGTACCCAAGGAAGAAGAGACAGAGCAGTAATAAGTAAAAAGCAAAAAGAATAAAGCAAAAACAATAAAGTAAAAGAATTAAAAAAGAATTTGCAGTAAAAGGAATATAGAAACATGCAGTTAGAAAGATTTCTCAATCCGGAGCAGTGCCATGCGGCCGAAACGCTGAACGGACCGGTATTAATCCTTGCCGGTGCGGGTTCCGGCAAAACAAGGACACTTACATACCGGATTGCCAATTTAATAGAACATGATGTGAATCCATGGAATATCCTGGCAATCACATTTACCAACAAAGCGGCAAGCGAAATGCGAAGCCGCGTGGATGATATCGTAGGAAGCGGCGCAGACAGTATCTGGGTTGCGACCTTTCATTCGACATGCGTCAGAATTCTGCGCAGATTTGCGGATCGGATCGGGTATGACGATTCTTTTTCGATTTATGATTCTGACGATCAGAAAACACTGATGAGAAACCTCTGTAAGGAGAAAGGAATCGATACCAAGAAATTAAAAGAGAAGACGATTCTGAATATAATTTCCTCCAATAAGGACGAGCTGATTTCTCCGGAAGAATATGACCGGATGGCAGGATGTGATCCGGTAGAGAGTAAAATCGCCGAAATGTACCATGCCTATCAGGAAGCATTAAAAAAGAGCAATGCAATGGACTTCGATGACCTGATTGTGAATACGGTAAAGCTTTTCCGGAATAACCCGGATGTACTGGAGAATTACCAGAGAAGGTTTTTATACATCCATGTGGATGAATACCAGGATACGAATACGGCTCAGTTTGAATTAATCCGGCTTCTTGCCGAAAAGAATAAAAATCTCTGCGTGGTCGGTGATGATGACCAGTCCATCTATAAATTCCGCGGAGCCAATATTCATAACATTCTGGATTTTGAAAAGAATTATCCGGAAGCGGAAGTCATTAAGCTCGAACAGAATTACCGTTCCACCCAGAATATTTTAAATGCCGCGAATGCGGTGATTGCAAACAATGTCGGCAGAAAAGACAAGGCATTATGGACCGATAAGGGAGACGGACATAAGGTTCATTTCAGACTTCTTTCTTCGCAGAAAGAGGAAGCGGAATATATCGCCGAAGATATTGCAAGGAAGGTCAGAAAAAGAGAAGCAAGATATAAGGACTGTGCGGTACTGTACCGTACGAATGCCCAGTCCCGTGAACTGGAGGAACGTTTCCTTTATGACAATATCGTTTATCAGATTGTCGGCGGTGTGAATTTCTATTCGAGAAAAGAAATCAAGGACTGCCTGGCATATTTAAAGACCATCGCTAACGGACAGGATGATTTGATGGTAAGGCGTATCATCAATGTTCCGAAACGCGGAATCGGAAATACTTCGCTCGATAAGGCTGCACAGTTTGCCGCAAACAACGATCTTTCCCTCTTTGATGCAATTGCGCATGCAGACCGCATTCCGGGACTCGGGAAAGCAGCGGATAAAATGCGTGAATTCGCGGAAATGATTGAACGGATCCGTGCAAGAATGAATGATGATTTCTATGATGATTTACCGGAGCTGCTGGATGACGTATTAAACGAAAGCGGATATCTGGAAGACTTAAGAATTTCCGATGACGACGAAGATAAAGACCGCATTGAAAACTTAGACGAACTCATTTCCAAAGCTGCCGTTTACGAAGAAAAGTATGCTGCGGAGAATCCGGAAAGCGAGTCGCGACCGACTCTGACCGATTTCTTAAACGAGGTGAGTCTGGTTGCGGATATCGATAATGTTTCGGAAGACCAGGACAGAGTGCTTTTAATGACCATCCATGCAGCCAAGGGACTGGAATTCGAGCATGTCTATATTGCGGGTATGGAGAACGGGCTCTTTCCCGGAGACGGAGCAATCTTTGCAGGAGATGAGGAGCTTGAAGAGGAAAGAAGACTTGCTTATGTCGGCATCACGCGTGCGAAAGAGGAACTGACTCTTACGGCTGCGGCATACCGCGTCATGAGAGGACAGGCGACGAATAATCCGGTGAGCATGTTTGTCAGGGAAATCCCGGAAGAATACCTGGAAGGAAATCTTCCGAAACTCGGGGTTTTTAATTCAAACAGTTATAGCTCAAACGGTTACAGCTCAAACGGTTATAATTCAAACGGTTACAGCTCAAACGGTTATAACTCTTATTCGGGCGGTACTTCGAATTACGGATTCGGAAGCGGCGGAAACACCTTCGGAAACCGCCCAAAACCGGTAGCACCGACGCCGAGAAGGGATATCGAGCCGGACAAGAAACCGTTTGCCGCAGTAAAAAGTATTGCGACGCTGAAAAAGGGAAGTGCATTTACTTCTTCCGAAATTGATTACAAAGTCGGCGACCGCGTAAAGCATGTTAAGTTCGGAGAAGGAACCGTAAAGAATATGGAAACGCGTGACGGAGCCGTTTATGTGACCGTGGAATTCGATTCCACGGGGAACCGCGTTCTATCCGCCGCGTTTGCAAGACTTACGAAGTTGTAGATATTTTTATAGGACTGAATATGGAACGTACCTATATCGCAATTGATTTAAAGAGCTTCTATGCCTCCGTGGAATGCAGGGAACGGGGGCTTGATCCCTTGACGGCCAATCTGGTTGTTGCGGATGCTTCCCGTACCGAGAAGACAATCTGTCTTGCCGTGTCCCCTTCTTTAAAAGCATACGGAATTCCCGGAAGAGCCAGACTCTTTGAGGTGGTGGAGAAGGTAAAGGAAGTGAATTCCTTCCGAAAGGAAAGAAATCACGGGAAGCCTTTTACCGGCAAATCCGATCAGGCACCGGAGCTTGCAGCTGACCCTTCCCTGGAACTGGATTATATCGTGGCGCCGCCCAGAATGGCGCTATATATGCGTTACAGTACGGAAATCTATAAGATTTATCTGAAATACATCGCACCCGAGGATATGCATGTCTATTCCTGTGACGAGGTTTTTATGGATGTTACGGAGTATCTCGGGATTTACAAGATGTCCCCGAGAGAACTTGCAAGAACCATGATCCGGGATGTTTTAAAGAGTACAGGTATTACGGCAACGGCCGGAATCGGTACGAATATGTTTCTTTGTAAAATCGCCATGGATATTGTGGCAAAGCATATTCCGGCGGATGAAGACGGCGTAAGAATTGCGGAACTTGATGAAAGAAGTTATCGGGAGAAATTATGGGATCATACACCGCTTACGGATTTCTGGCGTGTCGGTGCCGGAACGGCAAGAAGACTTGCTGCCATGGGCTTATATACCATGGGAGATGTGGCGCGTTTTTCGGAAACCTATGAAGACCGTCTTTACAAGGAATTCGGTGTGAATGCGGAATTAATCATCGATCATGCATGGGGATACGAACCGTGTACGATTGCCGCAATTAAGGCCTATCGTCCGGAAAGTTCGAGTTTAAGCTCCGGGCAGGTTTTATCAAGACCTTATACATACAAAGAAGCGGAGGTTGTGGTCCGGGAGATGGCGGATGTTCTGGCTCTTGACCTTACGGAAAAGAAACTTGTGACGGACTGCATCGTTTTGACAATCTGCTATGATTCGGAGAGCCTGAAAAATCCGGAAGTCCGCAGGAAATATGACGGGGAAATTAAACCCGACTGGTACGGGAGACCGGTTCCGAAACATGCGCACGGAACGGCACGTCTCTCCAGACAGACTGCTTCTTCCAGACTGATTACGGAGGGCGCAATGGAGATTTTTAAGCGTACCGTCAACGAGGATCTGCTCGTGCGCCGGATTTACATTGTGGCTGACAATATTGTTCCGGAGAGTGAAATCAAAGAGACCGGCCGGACGGAAGAGCAGCTGAGTCTTTTCGTAAATTATGAGGAACGGGACAAAAAACGGGCCGAGGAAGAGGAAGCCCTGAGGAAAGAAAAGGCGTTACAGGAGGCAACTCTTTCCATCAAAAAACGTTTCGGGAAAAATGCAATTCTGAAGGGCATAAATTTTGAAGAAGGTGCAACCGGAAAGGACAGAAACAGCCAGATCGGAGGGCACAAGGCATGAGCAGATATGACGATATCATAAATCATCCGCATTATCAGTCTGCGACCAGAAAGCATATGTCCATGTCGGACAGTGCCGCGCAGTTTTCTCCCTTTGCCGCGTTAGTCGGATTCGACGCGGCGGTGGAAGAAACCGCAAGGCTTACGGAAGAGAAGATTATTCTCGATGAGGATAAGATCCGGGAGATTAATTCGGTAATAGCGGGTCTGGAAAAAGGGAATCTTGTGCATATCACATACTTTATTCCGGATGCGTTAAAAAGCGGCGGGCTTTATATGCATGTTACCGGATGGGTGAAAAAAATAGATTCTTATGAGAAAATTCTTTATCTGACGGATGAAACGGATATTCCGATTTCTGATATAATAGAAATCGAAAAAGGGAATGCATAAAATTTCGGAGGAATCACTAAAAAAGATGAAGTCGCTTATGAAAAACAGAAATATTACCGTATTTCTTTATGTATTCTTCGGTTTTTTTCTGGTATCCGCAGGCTCTGTCTCGTGGGTTTTTCATCTGGCGGAAATCGGAACCGCGTGGTCCTTCGATCTTGTCTCGACCATAATCGCTTATCTTTTTCAAACGGTGGGAATTACCATATTTACACTGCTTGTCAGACTTCATAAAAGTCCGGTTCAGAAGAAAACATTCGTTATGACGATTTACATTCTGTATGTTTTCTTTCTGTTTCCGTCTATGTTTGCAGCATATATCACGGGCACGTTTTTGTTCGGATTTGTCATGAATCTGCTCGGCGGAATGATTGAGGGCGGGTTTCTTCATGCCCTTTCCTATATGGTCGATTACCGGAAAAGAGGGCTGGTGTTCGGAGGCGCGGGTTTTGCGGCGACTTTGCTGATCGGGCTGATTTTACTTATTGCCGGGGGTGCTTTCTTTAAATCCACCTTTTCCATCCTGGTTTACGCGCCCATTGCGGTTATTCTCTATTTTCTGTCCGTTCACGGTGAACAGGAGATTCATATAATCCGTGAAAACGTTAATAATCCGGGGACTGCGGGTGTCAAAACAAAATACATTCCGGCGCTGTTACTTGCGTGCGCGACAGTTACCTTAAGCGGACTCGTCAGGGAAATTGTTTTGTATTATCCGAATGCCGAATCCGGACAGGAAAACGGGCCGCGGGCACTGCTGTTCTTTTATGCAACGGGAATGTTGCTTGCAGGTATTTTAAGTGATTTAAACAGGAAATTCGGACTGGCAGGGGCGTTCATTTCGGTTGTATTGCCGTTTCTTATGAAGCTTCCGGTGTGTAAGTCACTTCCGGAAATACTTAAGTCCGGACCGGATAAGTTTTTTTACGGCTTCCTGATTGTATTCAGTGTGCTTCTGTTTGCGGATTTATGTCTTCCCCGGAAAACTGAGACGCAAACAGAGAACGAAAAGAAAAAGAACGAAAGAGGAGATATCCTAAAAACGGCCGGATTTGCTTTCGGTTTCGGATTTTTGTTTGGAAGGCTCGGAGAAGCGGTCGGTACTCTTTTCAGGATTTTACTTGCAGACAGGGGAATTGTTCTGTACTGTCTTGTGGGAGTATTTTTTGTGATTCTTTTAATCCTGTATTTCAGATTGTTTTTTTCAAAACAAAAAGAAAATCTGTAAGGGTAGAAGACAGATAATATAAAAGACAGATACCATATCCGAAGAATGTTAAAATATCACATGGAGGAAACATACATGAAGAAAAAAAGACAGCACAAATTATCGGATAAATTACCTGTTTTGGCAGCATTTATTTTTTGTATAATCGGCGTACTCGGAACGCAGCTCGTGTCATGGGTACTCAGCAGAGTGCTGCATTTTGCCATGCCTTTCGTTTCGGCAGATACGAACCCGATTGCCGTTTTGGGAGTCGGAGTTTTGGCACTCTTTTTGTATAAGCTCTGGTATAAACCGGAGTATACCGGAGCCGTGGTTTATTCCGAATATCGGAAAGTATGGGTTGTTGTTGCGGCATACGCCGTGTTTTTCATATATGAGATAATATGTCTTGTGATGGAACATGAGACCTACAGGCTTACCGTAAACGGTTTTTGTACGGCGCTTTATGCCGGAGTTCTTGAAGAAACCGTATACAGGGGATTTATGATTCCGGTTATGATGAGAAAAAAGAGAAACATAGCCGCTGCCCTTTTTGTTTCTTCCGGAGTTTTTGGTCTGGTGCACGGTACCAATATTTTTGTCGGAGCAGATCCGTTGCATACACTTATACAGGTAGTTACTTCTTTCATGCTGGGCATTGTTCTCGGCGGAATGTTTCTTTTTTCCGGAAATATCATTGTTCCCATTGCGATTCATACGATACATGATATTCTGGCCATCGGTGTACAGAGTGCGGTAACGGAGGAAGGAGTCGTAACGGCATCCGTGACGGTACAGACATTAATTGAGGATGCAGCGCTGGTTTTGTTATTCGCATTTGTAATCTATTTCATTTTTAACAGGAAAAACAAGGAAGCCATTCATTCCGTATGGGATAAAAAATGGAAAATTGATTCCGACAAAACGGATTTTGCTTGACATTCTGTCCGTGAAATGATACTCTATCTAAGGTTTCAATAAAAACAAAGCAGAGTTTCCACTCTCACCCTGCGGCAATCGGGCTTCAGGCGTTCACAATGAAGAATACGCGAAGAGCGTTTTTTATTGAGTGGATACTATGCGTGTCCACTTTTTTTATGGAGGGTAAAGCCATTACAGATTACAGCGTAAATGAACAGATTCGTGACAAAGAAGTTCGTCTGATCGGTGAAAACGGCGAACAGCTTGGAATTATGAGTGCCAAAGAAGCACAGCATATCGCGGAAGAAGCGGGACTTGATCTGATTAAGATTGCGCCGACAGCGAATCCGCCCGTATGTAAGATTGCTGATTTCGGTAAATTCCGTTATGAAATGGCAAGAAAAGAGAAAGACAACCGTAAGAAACAGAAAGCAACGGAAACAAAAGAAATTCGTCTTTCCCCGAATATTGATACCAACGATTTAAACACAAAGATGTCTGCAGCCAGAAAGTTCTTGACAAAGGGCGAGGAGGTAAAGGTTGTACTTCGTTTCCGCGGCCGTGAGATGGCACATATGGCAAACAGCAAACACATCCTGGACGATTTTGCTGCTGCAATGGAAGACATCGCTGTGATTAAAAAGCCTGCAAAGGTGGAAGGAAGAAGCATGATGCTGATTCTTTCCGCAAAGAAGTAAAATAAAAACAAGCATTAAGGAGGAAAAAAGAAATGCCTAAAATGAAGACAAGCAGAGCAGCTGCAAAGCGCTTTAAAGTAACCGGAACCGGTAAATTAAAGAGAAACAAGGCTTACAAGAGTCACATTTTAACCAAGAAGTCCACGAAGAGAAAACGTAATCTCCGTCAGGCTACAATTACAGATGCTACTAACGTAAAGAATATGAAGAAAATTTTACCTTACGTTTAATTGATGGGAGGAGAGTAAATCATGGCAAGAATTAAAGGTGGCTTAAATGCCAAGAAAAAACACAATAGAGTATTAAAGCTTGCAAAGGGATACAGAGGAGCAAGATCCAAACAGTATCGTATTGCAAAACAGTCCGTAATGAGAGCACTTGCTTCCTCCTATGCAGGAAGAAAGCAGGCTAAGCGTCAGTTCCGTCAGCTGTGGATCGCACGTATCAATGCTGCAGCAAGAATGAACGGACTTTCCTACAGCAAATTCATGTATGGCTTAAAGCTTGCAGAAATCGATATCAACAGAAAGATGCTTGCTGAGATGGCTGTAAATGATGCTGAAGGCTTCAAGGCACTTGCTGAGATCGCTAAGAGCAAGATTGCATAATCGCTGTTTCGTAAGCATAATGTGAAAATCTAAGGAGTGGAATTCTTTCCACTCCTTATTTATAAATATTCTTCTGATTGCAGATATTTGCTCGTGGTTCGGATGCGGTGGCAACTCACCACTCGCAAATACTGACAATCATCAGATTGTATTGTTGTATGGGGGGAATATGACAGCTTCATTTGACCGGGTAATGAAATTCTTTAAGGAAATCTGTGCAATTCCGCACGGTTCCTACAATATTGACCGAATCAGCGATTATCTGGCTGATTTTGCAAAGGCAAGAGGGCTTGAATACATTCAGGATGATTTGAAAAATGTCATCATTTTCAAGGCTGCCACGCCGGGCTATGAAAACGAGCCTGCGATTATGCTGCAGGGGCATATGGATATGGTGGCGGTTTGCGATAATCCTTCGGAAAAGGACATGGAAAAAGACGGTCTTGATATAGCAGAAGAAGATGGTTTTCTCTTTGCAAAAGGAACCACACTCGGTGCAGATGACGGGATTGCAGTTGCCTATGCGCTTGCAATTCTTGATTCCGATGAGATTCCCCATCCTGCACTGGAGGCGGTATTTACGGTAGATGAAGAGGTCGGCATGGATGGTGCCACCGGAATTGATTTGTCGAAATGTAAAAGTAAGCGTATTATCAATATTGATTCCGAAGAGGAAGGCGAGATTGTCGTATCCTGTGCGGGAGGAGTAAGACTCCATGCGGATTTCAAGGGCGAACTTGAGCGTATTACCGCTCCCTGCGTCTTTTTATCCTTAGACGGCCTTTTAGGAGGTCATTCCGGAACGGACATTCATGAAAACCGCGCTAACGGCGCGCATCTTTTAGCGGAGATTCTCTGCAATATTTCCGAAGAATATGAAATTCATTTAATCTCCATGGCAGCAGGTGAGAAAGACAATGCGATTCCTTCGTCCGGAAGCGCGGAGTTTTTGGTAAGCGATCTGGGTGATCCCGATGACTTCATGCTTTATGTGGAGGAAATCGAGAATATCTTAAAGGATGATTATCTGGGAATTGAAAACAATATCACGATTACTGCAGGAATCCAGCTCCCCCAGGAGAGCATGTGCTTCACAAAGGAAGATACCTTAAACTTCTTTGAATTCTTAGCAGAGGTGCCGGACGGTGTCATTTCTTACTGCGATGATGTGGATATGGTAAAGACCAGCCTGAATTTAGGAATTTTACTCTGCACGGAAGCGGGAATGAGCGTGGATTTTGCGTTAAGAAGCAGTGTGGAAAGTGAAAAAGAAGATTTAGTAAATCGCGTAACGGATGTATGCATTTCCCATAACGGAGAAGTTTCCGCATCCGGGGATTATCCGGGCTGGGAATATGCGAAAGAATCCCCGCTTCGGGATAAAACGGTAGCCGTCTATCGTGAGATGTTTGGCAAAGAACCTTTGGTAAAGGGGATTCATGCGGGACTGGAATGTGGCGTACTGGTCAGCAAAATTCCCGGCGCAGAGGCAGTCAGTATCGGACCGAACATCTTAAATGCCCATACCACAAAAGAAAAACTGGATCTCGAAAGCGCAAAGAGAATCTGGGAGTACGTTCTAAAGATTCTCTCTATGAAATAAAGAGATTGGATATAAAGAGATCCGAAATAAACAAATCGTTGTGAAATATGGGATTTTGTGATATTTTTGTAGAAGTGGTTTTTGAAACTAAAGTAATCCAATCATACAATAATCGGAGGGTTGAAAGATGAATATGTATGGTACTTTCGGGGCGCTTATTCCGCCGCTTGTGGCAATTATTCTTGCCCTGATTACGAAAGAAGCTTATTCGTCCTTATTTGTCGGAGTATTAATCGGTGTTTTTTTTGTTGTAGGTTTTCCGACGAGCGCGGACGGTATCGGCTCTTTCCTTGCCGGAACCATGAATACCGTTGTGAACGACGGCTTGATTGCGGCTATTTCGGGAACGGCAGGTATTTTCTTATTCTTAATCATTCTCGGTATTATCGTTGCATTAATCAATAAGGCCGGCGGATCCGCAGCATTCGGAAGATGGGCGGAGAAAAACATTAAGTCCAGAGTCGGCGCACAGCTTGCAACATTTGTTCTCGGCGTATTGATTTTTGTGGATGATTATTTCAACTGCTTAACCGTAGGAAGTGTTATGAGACCGATTACGGACCGCAGTAAAATCTCCAGAGCAAAATTATCATACTTAATTGATGCAACTGCAGCTCCGGTCTGCATGATTGCCCCGGTTTCTTCCTGGGCGGCAGCAGTCAGCTCCGTTGCGGCAGATGCGGATACGGGAATCTCCGGAATCCAGCTTTTTATCAAAGCGATTCCTTATAACTTCTATTCCCTGCTTACATTTGTATTTATCATCGCTATTATCTTGATGAAATTTGATTACGGCCCGATGGCAAAGCATGAAAAACGTGCAAAGCTGACCGGCGATCTCGGTGCGCAGAACGGGGAAGGTAAGGAAGCGGAAGCAAATCCGAAGGGAAAAGTAATTGATTTGATTCTTCCTGTTATTGTACTGATTATTACATCCGTACTCGGCATGATTTATATCGGCGGTTTCTTCGGTGTAGATTTCTGGGGCGGTACGGACTGTTCATGGAATTTCGTTGATGCATTCGCAAATACCGACTCCACCATAGGTCTTCCCTGGGGTGCATTAATTGCACTGGTATTTACCGTGATTTATCTTCTTATAAGAAGAGTAATTACATTTAAGGAAGCCATGGAATGTATTCCGAAGGGCTTCTATGTAATGGTTCCTCCGATTCTGATTCTGACATTGGCAGTATCCTTAAAGACGATGACAGCGAACCTTGGTGCTGCGGAATTTGTACATGATGTGATGGCAAATGCAGCAGGCGGACTTCACATGTTCCTGCCGGCAATCATTTTCCTTGTAGCATGTTTCCTTGCATTTGCAACAGGTACTTCATGGGGAACCTTTGGTATCTTAATTCCGATTGTTACCACAATTTTCCCGGCAGACTCCGAATTATTCATTATCGGTATTTCCGCATGTCTTGCAGGTGCTGTTTGCGGTGACCACTGCTCACCGATTTCGGATACCACGATTATGGCAAGTGCGGGAGCGCAGGTAGAACATGTAAAACACGTTTCCACGCAGCTTCCGTATGCACTTACGGTAGCAGGAATAAGCTTTGTAACCTATATTCTTGCAGGTCTTATCCAGAATCCGGTTATCAGCCTGATCATCGGTATTGCACTTACCATCGGATGCCTCTTCGTACTCAAACTGATCTTCGGAAAGAATAGTGAAGGTCCGGTTGAGGCATAGGAGTGATAAATTCCGATATTGTCGGAAAGGCGAATAGAAATAACGCATAGAAAAATCTTATAAAAAATGACAGACACCGTGTTATCGATGCCTGTCATTTCTTTATGTGTAAATTATTTGTTTCCTACTTAGTTTATGCGCATATACTTATCGTTTTGCGTTCTATTACAGTTCCTTGCCGGTCAGCTTCTCATAAGCTTCCAGATATTTCGCAATGGTCTTATCCACGATATCCTGGGGAAGAGTCCAGTTGTGACCTTCATTTGCTTTGAGCCAGTCTCTTGCGAACTGTTTGTCGAAGGAAGGCTGGGAATGACCTGCCTCATATCCTTCAAGCGGCCAGAAACGGGAGCTGTCGGGTGTTAACATCTCATCACCGACAACAATTTCGCCGTTTTCGTCGAGACCGAATTCAAACTTGGTATCTGCAATGATGATTCCCTTGGAAAGTGCGTAATCCGCACATTTCTTGTAAAGTGCGATGGTGCAGTCACGAAGCTTCGTAGCATATTCCTCGCCTTTTCCGGGAAATTCCTTCTCCAGAACTTCAATGGAACGCTCAAAAGAGATATTCTCATCGTGATCGCCGATTTCGGCTTTGGTGGAAGGGGTGTAAATCGGTTCAGGAAGCTTGTCGGATTCCTTTAAGCCTTCCGGAAGAGTGATTCCGCAAACCGTTCCGTTTTCCTTGTAGCTTGCCCAGCCGCTTCCGGTAATGTAACCGCGGACGATGCACTCAATGGGAAGCATCTGAAGCTTCTTTACCATCATGGAATTGCCGTTAAATTTATCCTGACGGAAGAACTCCGGCATATCGTTTACGTCTACGGAAATCATGTGGTTCGGAAGAATGTCTTCGGTATAATCGAACCAGAACTTGCTCATCTGGGTGAGTACGGTTCCTTTTTTGGTAACCACGTTGTTTAAGATTACGTCAAAGCAGCTGATACGGTCGGTTGCAACCATAATCAGACTGTCGCCGTTGTCATAAATCTCACGTACTTTTCCTTCTTTAATGGGTTTTAATTCGTTCATTGTAGTCCTCCGTTAATGAATTAGAATGTATTTGATATATAATAACCGATTCGTAATCAGTTAAAGTCTCATTATGTAGGGTTTGCGTAAACCGCTTTGGAAGTAACACCTTCAAGTCGCCCGAGACGTCCGGCAAGCGCATTGGTCTTTTCGACCGGACCATCCACCACAACACTGATGATGTTCATGTTCTTTTCACGGTACGGAATGCCCATTCTTCCGATAATAAGATCGCTGTAGTCGTGCAGAATCGCATTTACGTCACCTGCCCGGTCCGGATCCTTAATGATAATGGCAATGACCGCTGCCCGTGTATTTTCCTTCTGATTTGAGACCATTGAACTATCCTTAATTTGAAATAAGTATCCTTTTTTTAAATAAAATATGAAATTTATGTGTCGTTTTGAAACACAAACAAACAAGTCTATTTTATCATAGGAAAAAAGTTTGTCAAACAAGCCGAAAACTCGGGCTTTTTTGTTTTTTTACACGAAATTTTTATCGTTTTTTCGGCATTTTCATAAAGTTTCAAAAGGTTGACTTTTCGATTTCATAGTTTATAATTATTTGTAGACCAATAATAATTTGACATGAAATAGATTGGAAAGCATCTATTTATGTTTTTTATTGATTCTAGATACCTGGAGGCGATGCATTATGGCTGGTCAGTTTTTCATAGCGCATAATACCAAAACGGATGAGTATTTGGCCGAGAAACTCTTCCGGGGGTTCTATATGACACCGGATGTTACAAATGCTCTGAAGTGCAAGGATGAAATGGAAATTCGGAAAAAAATCGAAAAAGCGAATGTGGACTATAAGTCCATGCTCCAGATAGAAACCATAGAAGTATACTAGTGTAAGGGATGGGAATAATTGAGGAAAGTATCCAGGCGGTTGCCTGGTTTTTCTTTTTATAACACTATCAGATTAAAGGAATAAAGAATCCGGAGAGATTAAGAACACGGCAGAAGCGGAGAAAACATATAAAGAAACAAGAATAAAGCATTATGAAAGCAAATAAGGCTGCAGAACGGAAAAAGAAAAAAAACACCGGTTGGAACAGATTCTATCTGTTCCGTCTTTTTGCGCGCTTTTTTATCGCCTGCTATTTTTTCGGAATCTATTTAACGAACCGGGAGCTTCTCGATATTTCGGGCTTTCCGAAGTGGGCGGGCCTGTATATACTCGCCGGCATCATTCTTATTGATTTTATTCTTCGTTTTATCCCGCTTAAAAATCACCCCATGGGCATGAAAAAGCACTTAAAACGCGAATTTCTGCCGTCCCTGGCGTATAAAAACGACCCGACGCTTACGGTGGAGGATTATAAAGAAATCAAAAAAATGGACCGGCAGCTGCTGAAAGGGTGCCTTTTCTACTTCGGAATCACGGCAGTGTTCTATGTGCTGTATTTTCTGAAGATTTTCGGTGTCCCGGAGATGCTTCTGGTAATGCTTGCATACTGGGTGGGAGACATGATCTGCGTCAATCTGTTCTGCCCGTTTAAGCTGATCATGAAGAACCGGTGCTGTACGAACTGCAGAATCTATAACTGGGATGCGTTTTTCCTGGTATTTCCGCTTGCAGTCGTGCCGGGGCTTTTAACCTGGGTGCTTTTGCTGGTTGCAATTGCCTACACATTCCTTTGGGAGTTAAACTTCCGGATGCATCCGGAACGCTTCCTGGAACGCACGAATATGGCAATCCGGTGTGAGCGCTGCAGAAAGGATTTATGTCCGGTAAAGAGAAAAGTTTTCTTAAAAGCATGTTTTGGAAGGGGAACGGAAGATAAAAGAGAGAAAAAAGTGCCAAAAAGATAAGGAATAAAGGGTTTACTTTTGCACTTTAAAGTGGCATAATGTAGAAAGTGTGTTGTGTGGGAAAATGCGGAAAAACAGCAGAGTGCCCGCATAGAAAAATAAAGAAATACATAATTGTAATTACTATAAATAAAGAAAACAGGAGAAAAGGAAAAATGCCGATTACAGAGATTCTTGACAGAAATTGTAAATTATACGGAAATGATATCTGTCTTGTGGAAATCAACCCGGAAATTCAGGAAACCAGAAGGGTTACCTGGAAAGAGTACGAACTGATCGAGCCGAATCCGACCACTCATTACAGAAGAGAGATTACCTGGAACGTTTTTGAGGAAAAGGCAAACCGTTTTGCAAACATGCTTTTATCCAGAGGAGTAAAGAAGGGTGACAAGGTCGGAATTCTTTTGATGAACTGCCTTGAGTGGCTTCCGATTTACTTTGGAATATTAAAGACCGGTGCACTTGCGGTACCTCTTAACTTCCGTTATGCATCGGACGAAATCGAATATTGCTTAAATCTTGCAGAGGTGGATGTCCTTGTTTTCGGACCGGAATTCATCGGTCGTGTGGAAGAGATTGCCGAGAAAATCTCGAAAAACCGCCTTCTTTTCTATGTTGGAGAGAACTGCCCGACATTTGCGGAGTCCTATGCGGAGCTTACCGCGAATGCTTCCAGTCAGTCTCCGAACATCCGCATTACGGATGATGACTATGCGGCAATTTATTTCTCTTCGGGAACAACAGGCTTCCCGAAAGCAATTCTTCATAAACACAGAAGTCTCGTGCATTCCTGCATCGTAGAGCAGAATCACCACGGACAGACCAGAGATGATATTTTCCTTTGCATTCCGCCCCTTTATCATACGGGTGCGAAGATGCACTGGTTCGGATCCCTCCTTTCAGGCGGCAAGGCAGTATTATTAAAAGGAACCAAGCCGAAGGTTATCCTGGATGCCGTTTCCAGGGAAAAATGCACGATTGTATGGCTCCTTGTTCCCTGGGCGCAGGATATTCTGGATGCCATCGACAGCGGAGAGGTTGATTTAAATGATTACGAGCTTTCCCAGTGGAGACTGATGCATATCGGTGCTCAGCCCGTACCGCCCAGTCTGATTGCCCGCTGGAAGAAAGTATTTCCGAATCATCAGTATGATACAAACTACGGTCTTTCCGAGTCCATCGGACCGGGTTGCGTACATTTGGGTGTTGAGAATATCCACAAGGTAGGCGCCATCGGTAAGGCGGGCTTCGGCTGGCAGACCAGAATTGTGGACGAAAAACGCAACGATGTGGCACGCGGTGAAGTCGGAGAGCTTGCCGTAAAGGGTCCCGGCGTCATGGAATGCTATTATCATGACGAAGCAGCTACCAAAGAAGTTCTGGAGGACGGCTGGCTTTACACCGGTGATATGGCACAGGAAGACGAGGACGGCTTCATTTTCCTGGTAGACCGTAAGAAAGATGTGGTTATCTCCGGTGGTGAGAACATCTACCCCGTTCAGATTGAAGATTTCTTAAGAAGCAATATCGCAATCAAGGACGTTGCGGTAATCGGTATTCCGGATAAGCGTCTCGGCGAGGTAACGGCAGCGATTATCGAAGTGAAGGACGGATACTCCTTAACGGAGGATGAAGTGAACGAATTCTGTCACCAGCTTCCGAGATATAAAAGACCTCATAAAATTATCTTTGCCGACATTCCGAGAAACCCGACCGGTAAAATCGAGAAGCCGAAGCTTCGTCAGATTTACTGCGGCGAGAGTCTGGTTGCCGCTCAGAACAGAGGTTAAAAATTGTAAAAATATGGTAAAAACATTTTGGAAAGCCGTGGGATTTAAGTCTCACGGCTTTTTTGACGGTACAAGAACGGCAAAATTATCAAAGTGGTAAATTTACATTCAAAAAGCACCGTCAGGCATATAAAAATCAATAAAAATTCGATTTATGACCGAAAAAGTCAAATATTTTCAAATAATTAAAGCATGATATAATTTTCTATATATGGGATTTCCGCCTAATTCTGAACATTTTATGAAAAGAAAGAGAATTCATTGAAAAAATATTTCATTCACTGTACAATATAAAGACACCTTAATAATGCAGGTTAATGCAATTATTATATTAATAAGCAGTATTAATAAGTAGGAAATAAAAATGACTATAAATTGACAAGGAGGTCTTAAGTATGGCAGAGATTATTTTGACAAGTGAGAATTTCGAAGAAGAAGTTTTGAAATCCGACGTACCCGTTTTGGTTGACTTTTGGGCATCCTGGTGTGGCCCCTGCAGAATGCTCGGCCCCGTGATCTCCCAGATTGCCGAAGCAAGTGACGGAAGCTACAAGGTCGGAAAAGTGAACACCGAGGATGAGATGGAGCTGGCCGAAGAGTACGGTATCATGAGTATTCCCGCGGTATTTCTTTTCAAAGGCGGCGAAGTGGTCGGAAAAAGCATCGGATTTACAAATGAGACCAAGAATGAGCTCATTGACATGATTAATAAGAACAAATAAGTTATTTAATAAGAATAAATAAACTTATTATTTATAATTCTAAAGGGGAAGATGCGTCTGACCCGAAGAAAGGAAAAAAGAATATGTATCAGTACAATCCCAAATCATTAATTGCGGATGAATTCATCAACGATGGAGAAATTCGCGAAACACTTGCTTATGCCGAAGAGCATAAGAACGACAGGGAGCTCATTGAGCAAATTTTAGAGAAAGCCCGTCCGAAGAAGCAGGATAAAGGCTATGTCTGCTCCGGACTTACTCACAGAGAAGCCAGTGTTCTGCTCGCATCCGATCTCCCGGAAGTAAACGAAAAGATTTTTCAGATCGCAAACGAAATCAAGCTTGCCTACTACGGCAACCGTATCGTTATGTTTGCGCCCCTTTACCTGTCCAATTACTGCGTAAACGGGTGTCTTTACTGTCCGTATCATTTAAAAAACAAACACATTCCCCGTAAAAAATTAACACAGGAAGAACTTCGTGAAGAGGTTATTGCGCTTCAGGACTTAGGTCACAAGCGTCTTGCCATTGAAGCGGGCGAGGATCCCGTAAACAATCCGATTGAGTACATTCTGGAATGTATTCATACAATTTACAGTATTCACCACAAAAATGGTGACATTCGCCGTGTCAATGTCAATATTGCGGCTACAACGGTGGAAAATTACAGAAAACTTCATGAAGCAGGCATCGGAACTTATATTTTGTTCCAGGAGACCTATCATAAGGAAAGCTACTTAAAGCTTCATCCTACGGGACCGAAGCATGATTACAATTATCATACCGAAGCCATGGACAGAGCCATGGAAGGCGGAATCGACGATGTCGGACTCGGCGTTCTCTTCGGACTGGAACTTTACAAATATGAATTTGCAGGCATTCTGATGCACGCAGAGCATTTGGAAGCCGTTCACGGCGTCGGACCGCACACCATCTCCGTTCCGAGACTGAAACGTGCGGATGATATCGATCCCGATGAATTTGACAACGGAATCTCCGATGAGATTTTTGAAAAAATCGTAGCCTGCATCCGTCTTGCGGTTCCCTATACCGGAATGATTATCTCCACGAGAGAGAATGAAAAGGTTCGTGAAAAAGTGCTGCATCTCGGTATTTCCCAGATCAGCGGCGGATCCCGTACTTCCGTCGGCGGTTATGCAGGATATACTCCCGAAGAGCGTCCTCACGATACCGAGCAGTTTGACGTATCCGATCAGCGTTCCTTGGACGAAGTTGTAAAATGGCTTATGGAGAACGGACATGTGCCTTCCTTCTGTACGGCATGCTACCGCGAAGGAAGAACCGGTGACAGATTCATGGCGCTTTGCAAAAGCGGACAGATTCTTAACTGCTGTCATCCGAATGCACTGATGACTCTGGCTGAGTACCTGGAGGATTATGCTTCTCCCGAAACCAAGGAAATCGGTTATGCCCTGATTGAGAAGGAGCTGGAAAAGATTCCGAGAGAGAAGACGAAAGAAATCGCAAAACAGAATATCGCGGATATCCGTTCTTCCAACAGAAGAGATTTCCGTTTCTGATACAGAGGAAAACAGATGAGTTTGAATGATGTTGTAAGTGCGGATCGAGTGCATATCGGCTTCTTCGGAATGCGTAATGCCGGGAAGTCCAGTGTTGTAAATGCGATAACGGGGCAGAATTTAAGTGTTGTTTCCGAAATCAAAGGAACCACTACGGATCCGGTGAAGAAATCCATGGAACTTTTGCCAATCGGACCGGTTGTGATTATTGACACCCCGGGACTTGATGACGAAGGTACACTTGGTGAACTGAGAGTAAAAAAAGCCAGAGAAATCCTGAATCAGACGGATATTGCGGTACTCATTGCGGATGTTACAAAAGGGTTGTCGAAAGAGGATGAGGAACTGACTGTTCTTTTTAAAGAACGGCGGATTCCGTATCTGATTGTATATAATAAAGCGGATCTGACTGACAAATCTGCTGAATTGCCTGCAGAGATGAAATCTGCAGAACAGACATCTGAAAATCAAAAAACGACAGATCAAAAAACAGATAATTTAAGCGCACAGGGAAAGCGTATCTGCGTCTCCGCACTGACGGGAGAGGGAATTTACGAGCTGAAAGAAGCGCTCGGTGATTTTGCCAGGGCAAATAAAAAAGAAGAAAAGTTCGTCGTTGTGGATTTGTTAAAACCCGGTGACCTCGTAGTTCTGGTGATTCCGGTGGATGAATCGGCACCCAAGGGCAGATTGATTTTGCCGCAGCAGCTTGTAATGCGGGAACTTCTGGATCATCATTATGCGTTTGTGTCCTGCCAGGATACAGATCTGAAAGATACATTATGTAAACTATCAGAAAAGCCGGCACTGATAATCACGGATTCTCAGGCATTTGAGAAGGTATCCAAAGATACTCCTATAGATATTATGTTAACTTCGTTCTCGATCCTGATGGCCCGTTTTAAGGGTGGATTGCAAACCCAGATTGACGGTGCGAAGAAACTGTCTTCCCTTCAGGACGGGGATACGGTTTTAATCTCCGAAGGATGTACACATCACAGACAGTGCAAGGATATCGGAACGGTAAAAATGCCGGGCTGGATTGAGAGTTTTACGGGAAAGAAACTGAACTACAGATTTACCTCCGGCGGCGAGTTTCCGGATGATTTGACGGATATTGCGCTGGTTGTTCACTGCGGCGGCTGTATGCTGAATGAAAATCAGATGAAATCAAGGGTGAAAACTGCCGTACAGGCCGGTGTTCCGATTGTAAATTACGGAATCGCAATTGCCTGTATGCACGGGATTCTGGACCGCTCGCTGGAAGTCATTGAAGCGAGTAAATAGATTCGGGAAAGAAAAGTGAATAATTCTCAGAAAAGTCAAAAATTGTTCAAAGTTTTTGACTTTTTGTTTCTGTATTTTTTTGGTATGATGAACAGGTACGGATGATATAACAATATCAGGGGATTAAAAATTAAGAGGAGGTTTCTTATGGGAGTTACGAATGACATCATTTACGTGGGGGTGAATGATCACAAAATCGATTTGTTCGAAGGACAGTATGTGGTACCGAACGGTATGGCATACAATTCTTATCTGATTATGGATGAAAAGATTGCGATTATGGACACCGTGGATCGCAATTTTACCCATGAATGGCTCGACAATTTAGACAAGGCGCTTGCGGGAAGAAAGCCGGATTATCTGGTAGTACAGCATATGGAGCCGGATCATTCCGCAAATATTGCAAACTTTGTAAAAACCTATCCGGATGCAAAGATTGTTTCTTCCGCAAAAGCATTTGTGATGATGAAACAGTTCTTCGGAACCGACTTCGAGGACAAACAGGTAGTGGTTGCGGAAGGTTCCACCCTGGAACTCGGAAAACATGTCTTAAATTTCGTAGCCGCACCGATGGTACACTGGCCGGAGGTTATCATGACTTATGATTCCACGGACAAGGTTCTGTTTTCCGCAGACGGCTTCGGCAAATTCGGAGCACTGGACGTTGAAGAAGACTGGGCATGCGAGGCAAGACGTTACTATATCGGTATCGTCGGTAAATATGGTGCGCAGGTGCAGGCTGTACTTAAGAAAGCGGCAAATCTTGACATTCAGATTATCTGTCCGCTTCACGGACCTGTTTTAAGCGAAAACTTAGGATATTACATCGGCCTTTACCAGACCTGGTCCACATATCAGCAGGAGACAGAGGGGATCGTAATTGCCTATACTTCCGTTTACGGCAATACCAAAAAGGCTGTTGAGAAACTTGCCGATTTATTAAAGGAAAAAGGATGCCCGAAGGTTGTAGTAAACGACCTTGCAAGATGCGACATGGCAGAGGCTGTGGAGGATGCATTCCGCTACAGTAAAATCATCCTTGCAACGACAACGTACAATGCAGAGATTTTCCCGTTTATGAGAGAGTTTATCAACCATCTGACCGAGCGTAACTTCAGCAATCATAAGGTCGGACTGATTGAAAACGGAACCTGGGCGCCGATGGCTGCAAAGGTAATGACCGGTATGCTGGAGAAATGTAAGAATTTAACCTTCGCAGAGAATACCGTTCATATCAAGTCTGCGTTAAATGAAGAAAGCAGCGCACAGTTAGAGGCACTGGCTGAAGAGTTCTGTGGCGAGTATCAGGCAAGAAGGAGCGAAACCGCGGATAAGAACGACCTTCGCGCACTCTTCAATATCGGTTACGGTTTGTATGTCGTAACCACTAATGATGGAAAGAAAGACAACGGTTGCATCGTAAATACCGTAACGCAGGTAACCAGCTCACCGAACCGCATTGCGGTTACCATTAATAAGGACAATTATACGCATCACGTTGTTCAGCAGAGCGGAATTATGAATGTAAACTGTCTTTCCGTTAAAGCACCTTTTGCGGTATTCGAAAAATACGGTTTCCAGAGCGGAAGAACTGCAGACAAACTTGCGGATATTGAGGAAATGCGCTCCGATAACGGTCTTCGTTTCCTGCCGCAGTATATCAATGCATTCTTCTCCTTAAAGGTGGAAAATTACTTGGATCTCGGAACTCACGGCATGTTCATCTGCTCCATTACAGAGGCCAGAGTAATCAATAAAGACGAAACGATGACTTATACGTATTATCAGAATAACGTAAAGCCGAAACCGGAAACGGAAGGCAAGAAGGGTTATGTCTGCAAGGTATGCGGTTATGTTTATGAAGGCGATGAACTTCCCGATGATTTCGTATGTCCTCTTTGCAAGCATGGGGCAGCGGATTTCGAGAAACTGGAATAGGTGCATGGGACTGTGAGTTGCATGTATTTTTGAGAGAAATCGAAATTGCGGAAAGAAGCAGTCTGTGATACATTAAGGTATAACTAAATTTCTTATGGAGGAAAAAATTATGGTTTATGTATGTGGTGCATGTGGTTGGGAATATGATGAAGAGAAGGGATGCCCGGAAAAAGGAATTGAGCCGGGAACCAAGTTTGAAGATCTTCCCGATGATTTCGAATGTCCTTTATGCGGAGTAGGAAAGGATATGTTTGAAGCACAGTAGAATCAGACAATACTATGAAAGACCCGCCGGTTTCGGCGGGTCTTTTCAGGAGATGCTTATGGAATACAGACAAATCAGTACGAAGGGCGCTGAAAAAATCGGGGAGGGCGCCCACGGAGAAGTATATCGTATCGCGGAAGATACGATTGTAAAAGTATACCGGCCGACAGTTTCCATGGAAGCAATTCGGAGAGAAAAACAGCTTGCCAGATGGGCCTTTGTAAAAGGGCTTCCGACGGCAATTTCCTTTGATATTGTCCGCGTTGGTGAACTGTACGGTGTGGTTTATGAAATGCTTGATGCACATTCCGTTTCGGATTACATCAAAGAATCGGATGCAAATTTCGAGAGATTCGTTTCCAAATCCGTGGAATTAATGAATCAGATTCATGCCGTCGAAGTAATGCCCGGAGAATTATCCGATATGAAGGAAAAGACAATCGGATGGATCAAAAAACTGGAAAAATATCTGCCGTCCGATGCATGCGACAAACTGATGAAACTGACGGAAAAAGTACCTGCCAGCCATACGCTTCTGCATGCGGATTTCCACCTGAAAAACATTTTGATTACGGGAGATGAACTGATGCTGATTGACATGGACACGCTCTGTGCGGGAGATCCGATTTTTGAGCTTGCGACACTTTATAATTCCTATATGGAATTTCCTTCTATATCACCTATGGCAGCAGAATTTCTCGGGATAGACGTGGAAACTGCAAATCGAATCTGGGAAAGAACAATTAAGCTTTATACGGAATACACGGGAGAGGATGAGAAGGAGATTACAAGAAAGGCGCAGATTCTTGGCTGTATACGTATTCTTGATTATGCAGACAGACAACCTGAATTACCGGACAGGGATTTGATTATTAAAATTTGTACGGAGGATATTCTTAAGAATTTGTAGAATTTTTTTTATTTAAAGTTGATTTTAGTTTCGGGATATAGAATGGCAGCATAGACAAAGTTAATTCATTCGAAAAGAGAGGTGAACGATATGAAGAAATGGATGAAGATAACGATACCTGTTGTAAGTGCTGCATTGATTACCATGGCGGTTCCGGTTTGCGTTTATACCGCTCCGAAACTTCTTTAATTGATGTTGAAAGTAACGGTATTGAGAAAAAGAGTAAGGAAAATAATAATACCGAAAACGGCTTTTTTGCAGGAAATAGTCTGAATTCCAACAATGCCGACAGCGCGTCTGAGATTGTGACAAGCGATATGGAAAGTGTAGCTTCCACTCTTAAGGAAAATGCTGCCAAACTGGCGACCATCGAGATGTCGGATAAGAATTCCGATGTGGAAATATCGAGTGCCGGAATCTATCTGATTACGGGAAGCTGCAGCGACGGAAATATTACGGTTAAGAAAGGAACTACAGGTGTAGTACTAATCTTAAAGGACCTGGATTTAACATCCAAAACCGGAGCGACAATTTCCGTCAATAAGGGAAGTATAGTAAAGATGATTATTCAGGGAACCGTTACTTTAACGGATGCGGAAAACCCGGACGATGAGAATTCTTCGGATGCGGAGACGGCAGATGCATTCGACGGTGCCGTAATCAAAGTGAAAGCCGGCGCGGATCTATATATTACAGGAACCGGAACACTGAATTTAAACGGTGAATGCAAGAACGGTATTAAGACAAATGATGATCCTTCCACGGTTTGTATCATAGACGGACCGACAATCAATATTACCGCAGAGAATGACGCAATTAATTCCGGGTATGATCTGACGATTCTTTCCGGAACACTCAGCATCACTGCAGGCGATGATGCAATTCATGCGGACAGAATTCTGACAATCGGAAGCGAAGATGCTTCTCCGATAATCAATATTGAATCCTGTAAGGAAGGTCTGGAAGGAACGGTTGTAAATGTCATAAACGGGGATATTACCGTGAATGCAAATGATGATGCAATCAATGCCGCAAATTCCGACAAAACCTATGAAAGCGAAATGGCCTATTCCATCAATTTCATGGGAGGTACAACAGTTATTAACAGTAATGGTGACGGACTGGATTCCAACGGGAACATCAATATGATTTCCGGATCACTTACTATTAACTGCAATAATAACGGTGGAGAAGGCGGAATTGATTACAATGATTCCTACTATATCTCCGAGGAAATGGAATTAACAAATAACGGCGGAATTACCTTTGATTCCGGCTTACAAAACAATTTTTTTCAGGGAGGCCGGATGAGACCGGATTTTAACAACTCAGAGACTGACGGGGAAGGTGAAATGCCTGAAAAACCTGATATCGAGAATGGAGAAAAGCCTGATTTCGAGAGAGGGGAAAGACCTCGGATGCCGGAAGGATTCGATCCGGGACAGAGAGGACAAAGACCCGAAAGGTCGAATTTCACGGAAGACGGTCAGGTTCCGAAAGGATTTGAATCAGAACAATAAATCAATACAGGAGCCCTGCTTTAACGGCAGGGCTCCATTGTCGAAAAAAGAGTTGACAAATATATCCTGAAATGGTAATATACTACTTGCTGACAGCAAAATGCGATAGTGGCGTAGTTGGTAACGCGCGACCTTGCCAAGGTCGAGACCGCGGGTTCGAGCCCCGTCTATCGCTCGCCTGAGAGCCCCGTAAACACTGAGTTTGCGGGGCTTTTTCATTGGATCGTTTTGTCGTCCCCTGTCGTCCCTAAACCTGTAAAGCGGCTCGCAGAGCGGTTATGAGGCAAAAAAAGAGGCGATTTTTGCTCCGGCTTTCGCACAATAGTCCCGGTTTTCAAAACTGTAATGACTTAAGTTTACTTCGGGTGAATGCCCCAGAATCTTGGCCCGATCGGTTACCACAATCCCTGCGGGAATCAGCACATAAGAGTTAAAATACATTCGAATGGCATGGTTATTTGTAATATTAAAGTGAAAATGCCGGCTCATTCGTCGTAAAAACTGAATGTATTGCGAGTCATTCTTCACCCAGTCGCCTTTCGCGTCTGTAAATACCCATTCTGAATCGATTCCGAGCGTTTTCTGGAGCTCAAACAATTCCTTTAAGTATTTCTCTGCCTCCGGCAAAAGAGGCACGTATCTGCCGCCCTGTGAGTTTCCACGTTCATTTTTGGTGTAGTCGGCATAGACGTATTTCATGGTTTCCTTTATTTTGAGCTGCTGGGAGTGTACATGAATCTGTTTTGCTTCAAAATCAATGTCCGTTTTCTTCAGTGAACTGAGTTCCGCAGCTCTCATTCCGGAAAGTTTTGCCAGTTTGAACATATAGCCGTTTGTATAGCAGAGCCCGTACTTGGAAGGATTATGCATGCGCCGTTCCACTTCCTGATCCAGAAGTTCGATTTCCTCCGGACTGTATGCCTTGTCGTTTGCAATCCTTTTGGAAGAGTCAAACAGGCTGACATAATCGGAATCTTTGAATTTGTTTCGATTCCGGACAAAGTTTACGCAGATGTCATGTTCTTCAGCATAATCAAAGACAGTGTTCAGAATGCCTTTGTAATTATTCAGAAATGCCTTTTTGCGAATCTTTGTAGTGCGGTTTTCGTTTAACCGGTTAATCATGTCAATGGTGTACTCTTTGAGATAAGCAGGAGTGATTTCCTGGACATTCTTTTTCGCCAGGGCAGGAGTGATGTATCTTTCATAATCCTGGTAGTAGCGCGTAATGGTATTCTGTACGGAAGCAGATCCGGGGGAATTCGGTGTAATTCCTTTTAACCGTTTCTTTTGTTCCATGGCTGCCTTAAAGATTTTCCCGAAAGTATAGCCGTCAACTTCTCCACCGTAGTATTCGAAGAGTTTATCATATAATCCGTCTTCGGTACTGCTTTTCAACCTTTTCCTGTCTGGTGTATAGGTAACCCAATAGCTTTCGCCATCTGTTCCGTAATTTTTCTGACAAATCTTCCTGGGTTCTCCGTTTTCGGTGACATGCATTTTGTTTACGTATTTTATTTTTAAGGTTCTGATTTTACTGTTCATAGTATTGTGCAGAACAACATCATCATCTTTTATAATATCACTTAACAGAGGACTTTTGGTGGCAATCTCTAATTTTTTGATCTGATCCAGAATCTTTTTTGCTCCTTCAGGAATTCTGCCGCCAAAGGCTCTGTAGCGTATTTTGTTAGCAGGTACTTTTATTTCTTTCATCTGTAATTCTCCCTAATTAATAAAAAATGCCGGAAGGGAAGAAGCATATGCTTACTTTCCCAACCGACACAAAACAATTGTGACTTATGTTTCTGGAAACAAAGTCCGGAAACAAACTCTTAAAACTTTTCAGTTTGTATTATTTAATTTTCAAAAAATCCCAGGAAAGCCTTGTATTACCGGGTTTCAAAGGGTATCGTTATCTGTTCTTTCTCCACCGGATGAAATGTTTCGGCTTTGTTTCCGGAGTTTGTTTCCACTCGAACCCAGCCGCGCTGTTTTCCGTAACCCGGAATGTTCCTCGGATTCGGATAGGCTTTCCAACCAGTGATGGTTCCGTTCATAATCAGACCGATTTCTCTGGCATCATGATTTCTCGGTTTTCCGGATTCTTTTAGTGCCTCGTTGTAAATCTGCTGCACACAAACCAGGTCATTAGAGGTGTTATCGAGCCATTCCTGAATGATTCCGGTCCAGGTATCTTCCTGCATGAACGGCCTCTGATACTCAATCAGATTCTTCTCGATTTCCTTCGGAAGTTTCAAAATAACGTTTCCGGATTGATAGACTTCCATCATTTCCGCCCACATCTGTTTGATGTATTCCCTGGATTCGGTTTCGTTTTCCAGGATATGTGTTTCTGCTTTGGAGGCATCACACATAATCGGCAGGAATCGCCGGTTTCCACTTCGGTCAAGAGGCAGGAAGTTTACCACGTTGGAGGTTCCGGCGAAGACGCACTGCCTGGCTATGTCCTCGGCCCTGGCAGCATACGGCTTGCGGTAACTGTCATACTGACGGCTTAAAAATGCTTTGGTCGCCTCATTGTATTTGGTATTCAGTACGGCAATCATTTCGGCCATTTCACAGATCCAGTGACCGGATAAATGCTCGTATACTTTTTCGTCGTCCAGCCTTTTGATGTCATCCGTAAACCACTGATCGTTCATACAAAGAAAGCGGATAAATGTTGATTTACCCGCTCCTTGTCCGCCGACCAGACATAACATATATTCAAATTTGCAACCCGGTTTAAAGATCCGGCTTATGGCTCCTGACATGAAAAGTTTCAGACACTCATACTCATAATCGCTTCCGGAAGTCCCGAGATACCGGGGGAGTGCTTCACGGATTCTTGATTTTCCGTCCCATTTAAGAAGGAGCAGATAGTTGCGTACCGGATGGTACTCATTTTCTGATGCAACAATCTGCATGGCATCACGGATGGCCTTGTCATTTCGAAAAGAATAGGTCTTCTCGATATAGTGGCGTATGTGAATATCATCTTTATCGGTAATGGCAGTTGAGTTTCTGCTCCAGGGCATTTTCCCAAAAAGTTCGATCCGCTCCCGGAACAGGTTGTCACGAATGTTGTTCCAGAAAAGCGGATCGTATTTCAAAATCAGGACTGCGTTGTTAATTGTGGAAAGTGGTTTTCCGTTCGTCGAAGCTTCAAGCATTGCTCTTACTTCTTCGAACGATTTCTTCGAATTCTCCGACATTATTTCTTACCTCCTCGTCGATTTGTTCAATTGCTTCTTTCACGTCATCCTCCGATTCAAAAATCAGATAATCGTAACTGGATTCCAGCCAATCGAGCTTGTGGATAATCCAGCAATACAGTTCGTTGTCTTCCAAAACTTTCATGGCCTTTGCTTCGGCCTGCCATTTTTCTTCCCTCATTTCGGACAGAGTTTTGAGAATCAGCTGACAAAGTTCTCTTCGCTTAACCGCAAAAACTTTTCTTTCGTTTATCTTTTTTCTCCGCTCAATTTCTTCCGGAGGGAGTGGCTCGTTTAAAATACTATCGAAACCGGTATACTTAATCTGAAAGTCCGCTATGATTTTTTCTGCGGCTTCTTTGTCGTCGATTCCGAAAATTTTTCCTACCAGTGAGATTACGTTTCCGTGTTCCTGGCATCCGAAACAGTAGAATCCACCGCCGACCTCTTTATCGACTTTCAAACTGGGATGTCTGTCATTATGAAACGGGCAGATGCACATCCCGTTCCGGTTTACGTTTAATCCATAAAACTTTGCTGCATCTAACGGGGATACAGCCTCTTTTACTGCAGTAAATATGCTCATAATCATTGTTCCTTTCTTTGTGTTTAAAATACTTTATTTGCCTTGACAAGCCTGCTTTGCCCATATGGTTCGTAAACAAAGTTGCAAGCAGTGCACGTGTGTGTACAAGTGCGATTTTTGCTTGTTAGGGAGTTCCCTAAAACCCCAAAGAACCTCACGTTCGTTCGGGGCTGCGCGTCAACATTCTGCTGACGCTCTTGACATCAATCCGGATAGAGTTTGCTTGTATAACGACCGGTTAAGGGTTCCAGATACTCGTTAAACTTTTTCATGTCTTCGAGTATTTCAGCCTGACGATTTTTAATGTCTTTGATGTCCTCTTCGTAGATTTGTCCGTTTTCGTTTGCTCGCTTTGCACACTGGTTGGTGATGTCGGTTAAGACCTTAAGCTTTGCAACAATCCCCCCCAAAGGGGACAAATCCAAATGGATAATCGGACCATTCAGCATGGCCTTCCGAATGTAAGCAGAACGATTCGTGGTTCCAAACTCTTTCATTCTCTGTTCGATTATTTTCTTTTGTTCCTTTGTTACTCTGAAATGAATCCGGGAAGTGTACTCAGCCATTTTTGTTTCCTCCTTTCCTGTTTTTGTAGTTTTCCTGAATGATGTTTTTGACTGCTTCATACGGAGTGGGATCGTAGTTTCCGTATTCGTTTCTGATGTTTAGCATCTCCTCCTTTCGCTTTCTGTTTTGTCTTTGCTTGTCTCTGTTCTTCATGTTTTCCTCCACGTTAAAATCAACTTTTTTCTCTTACGGCGACATCCGCGTTTGCGGGAAACTCCGGGCTCTTTCGAACCGTTTATTCTTTTGTTCCAAGCCAAGTTTATCGTTTGGAAAGACCTCATCCCGTATATCCGAAAGGCAGGATTTTTTTATGAAAAATAAAAAATTCCACGCTTTTGGAATTCCTTCCTTGACGTGAAATATATACGAGGGTATATTAATAAAAGAACAGGTGTTCGATATACTTTAAGGGGTGAAATATTATGAAATGTGAGTTGACATTACAGGAAAAATTGAAAGATTTACGAAATGAAAGAGGTTTAAAGTTAGAAGAACTGGCACAGGAAACAGGCCTTTCCAGGTCGGCACTTGGCAGTTATGAAAGTAATGATTATAAAGATATTCCTTACCGGGTGATTATCGAACTGGCAAATTATTATGGTGTCAGTGTGGAATATCTGATGGGGGTTACGGATAA